>NZ_LZIX01000163.1:0-1580 GCF_001666955.1 Mycobacterium sp. E735
TCTCCGCCCACAACACCTACGCCGACGACGGCGCCATGATCGACAAGGGCGTCGCCTTCGCCTCCAGCCACCTCGACGCAGGCACCAGCGGCGCCTCGACCGTCTCGAGCGGTAGAGGTGGCTTCGGAAGCTGAGCGACGGGCGCCCGGCGGCACTGGCCGTCAACCACGTCGGGTTGACGGTCCCGGACATTCACGCCGCGATCGACTGGTACGGCGAGGTATTCGGGTTCCGGTGCATCATGGGCCCGCGGGTGCTCGAGGGTGGCGGGCACCCGGAGGCGGCCTCGGTGTTCGGCGGCCGGTTCCGCCGGGCCTGGCAGGCGCATCTGCTCACCGGCAACTCCGTGGGCATCGAGCTCTTCCAGTTCGTCGACCCGCCGACGGAGGACCCGGGGTGGCCGCGGGAGCGGCAGCCGTGGTTCGACCGCGGCTGGTGGCATCTGTGCATCACGCACCCCGATGTCGCGGCCACGGTCGACCGGGTCGTCGAGCACGGTGGCACGCTGCTGGCGGCGCCGTACGAATTCGTGCCCGGGCGACCGTGGGTGCTGGCCTACGCCACCGACCCCTGGGGCACGGTGCTCGAGGTGATGAGCCACAGCTACGCCGAGGCGTTCGGCAACTGGCCGCAACCGGGGCAGCTGGTCCCGCCCACCCTGGTGCCCCGCCCGGATGGCGACGGCCCGGCCGGCGCCTGAATCGGTCGCGTCAGGGGCCGTCCGCGACGAAGCCTTTGTTGCGCATCAGCGCGTCCGCCAGGAAGCCGTCGTGCGGGATGCCGGGCGCCGCGTACCACGTCGGGTGCGAGCCGACGTAGACGTTGCCGACGGTCGGTTCGGCGAGCAGCTCGTCGACCAGCCGTTGGTCGCCGGTGATCGCGGTGACGACCAGCGACCGCCGCAAGGGTTCCAGGCCGGCGCCGGGCGACCACGGTGCGACCCAAACGCAGGGGAAGGGCAGCTCGACGTTGAGCGTGTCCGGGACGGGTTCGGCCAATAGGTGCACCGCCGGGCGCAGCGCGGCGTAGCCGTCGCCGAGGTCGGCCACCACCTGATCGGCGCCGAGCACCGGGGTCGAGCCGGCGGCCTTCGCCGCCAGGAAGTCCGCCAGTGCCCGGGCTTGGTCGAGGGGCTGGGTGGGCAGGATCGCCCGTTCGTCGTCGGTGCGGAGCGGCTCGAGCTCCGCCAGCCGCCGGGCGATCGCCGCGGCCAGCGGGGCGGGATCACCCTCACACAGCACGGCGGTGGTGTTGACGCAGGCCATTCCCCCGAGATTGGCGATCGAGTCGACGATGACGTCGATGTGGTCGCGCCAATCCCGATCCGCCGTGATCAGGATCTTGGCGCGGCCCGGCCCGTTGACGATCACCGCCGGGTCAGCGGCGTACTTGTCCACCACGTCCTGGCCCCCGTACACCATCGCCAGGTCGGCCGACCGGATGATCTCGTCGGCGCCCGCATGATCGGTGGGTAGGTAGACGGCATCCCCGTGACGGAAACCCGCCCGCCGAAGTGCCCGGTGTCGCAGCCGATTTGGTGGCGATCGACGCGCTCGGCCCCGACGGGGAGTACCGGACGA
>NZ_LZIX01000164.1:0-26941 GCF_001666955.1 Mycobacterium sp. E735
CCGCCGACCGGCGTGTTCGCTGAAGGATTAAACGCGAACTTCACACCGCCGTTTGATTTTGGTGCCCCCGAGTCGGGTGGCCCCCGACGCGTCGGAATCTGCTCGGTGCGCTGGTGTCAGGCATGATGATTCCGATGCGCGTTCCGACCCTGTTGCTGTGCTTGGTGGTCGCCGTGGCGACGTCGGTGACGTCGTGCAAGCGGCCGCCGAACGATCGTGCGTCGGTCCCCCCGGCGCCGACCGTGCGCAGCAGCGCGCCGGCGCAGCGGCTGAGCCAGCCCCAGCAGAAGGCGGTAGCGGGGCCGGTGGACCCGGACAAGCGCGTCGGCGCCATCTTCATCGACGGGGGGCCGCTGCACGTGTGCACGGGCTCGGTGGTGCATTCGACGGGCGGCAACCTGATGATGACCGCGGCGCACTGCCTGGCCGGGGCCTCCAAGATCACCTTCGTGCCGGGCTTCGCCGGCGACGCGCCACCCGGCCCGGCCGATGTGTGGAAGGCCGACGCCGTCTACCTGGACCCCCGCTGGAGCGCGAGCAAGGATCCGAACGCGGACTATGCGATCGCGCGGCTGAGCAACGACGCCGGGGGTTCGGTGGAGGCCCGCGCCGGGCTGGCGCTGACGCTGGGCACCACGCCGCCGCCCGGCAGCCACGTCACCGTGATGGGCTACCCGGCCGGCGTGGGTGGCGCGCCCATCGGGTGTCAGGCCAGCACGTCGGTGACCGAGGGCGGCTTCCCCTCGTTCCCGTGCGAGGGGTTGGTGGACGGCACCAGCGGCGCACCCTGGGTCAGCGGCACCATCCTCACCGGGGTGATCGGTGGTTTCGAGCGTGGTGGCTGCGCCGCGAACGTCTCGTATTCGGCGCCGTTCGACGCGCGAACCGCGCAGTTGCTGGCCCGCGCGGACGCCGGCGGCCCCGGCGACCCGATTCCCGGAGAACTCGACGACAGCTGTTAGTGGCGAAACTGGTTGAGCGCGCGCACTTTGTTCATCACGTCGAGCGCGGCCACCTTGTAGGCCTCGGAGAACGTGGGGTAGTTGAACACGGCGTCCACCAGGTATTCGACGGTGCCGCCGCAGCCCATCACGGCCTGCCCGATGTGCACCATCTCGGTGGCGCTGGTGCCGAAGATGTGCACGCCCAGGAGCTTGAGATCGTCGGTGGACACCAGCAGCTTGAGCATCCCGTAGGAGTCACCGGCGATCTGGCCGCGGGCCAGTTCCCGGTACCGGGCCACCCCGACCTCGTAGGGGATCGCGTTCTTGGTCAGTTCGACCTCGGTGGCCCCCACGTAGGAAACCTCGGGAATGGAGTAGATGCCGATCGGCTGCAGTTCGGTGATGCCGTCGGTCGGCTCCCCGAAGGCGTGATACGCGGCCAGCCGGCCCTGTTCCATCGAGGTCGCGGCCAGCGCGGGGAAGCCGATGACGTCGCCGACGGCGTAGATGTGCGGGACCTTGGTCTGAAAGAAGTCGTCGACGAAGATCCGGCCGCGGTTGTCGGCCTCGAGCTCGGCGTTGTGGAGGTCGAGGTGGTCGGTCTGGCCTTGGCGCCCGGCGGAATACATCACCGTCTCCGCGGGGATCTGCTTGCCGCTGGCCAGGGTCGTGACGGTGCCCGCCGAGCCGACGTCGACCGCGGTCACCTCCTCGCCGAACCGGAATGTCACCGCCAGGTCGCGCAGGTGGAATTTCAGCGCCTCCACGACCTCGGGGTCGCAGAAGTCCAGCATGTCGCTGCGCTTCTCCACCACGGTGACCTTGGTGCCCAGCGCGGCGAACATCGAGGCGTATTCGATGCCGATCACCCCGGCGCCGACCACCACCATCGAGGTGGGCAGCGATTTGAGGTCGAGGATGCCGTCGGAGTCGAGCACCCGCTCCTCGTCGAACTCGACACCGGACGGCCGCGCCGGCCGGGTGCCGGTGGCGATGACGATGTATTTGCCGCTTACGGTTAACTTTTCGCGACGGGACGGGTCTTCGACCTCGATGGTGTGCGGGTCGACGAACCGGCCGTGGCCCAGCAACAGGTCGATGCGGTTGCGCATCAGCTGATTGCGTACCACGTCGACCTCCTTGCCGATCACGTGCTGGGTGCGGGCCAGCAGGTCGGCCGGGGTGATCTTCTCCTTGACGCGGTAGCTCGCGCCGTACAGTTCGCGCTGGCTCATCCCGGTGAGGTAAAGGACGGCCTCGCGCAACGTCTTTGACGGGATGGTGCCGGTCTGGACGCACACGCCGCCGAGCATCTGGCCACGTTCGACGACCGCGACCGACTTGCCGAGCTTGGCCGACGCGATGGCGGCCTTCTGGCCGCCGGGCCCCGAACCGATGACCACCATGTCGTACTCTTGCGCCGAACTCATGGGGTAACAGTAGATCAGCAGCACTCACAGTGCTGGGTTCATTCACAGGCGCGGGATTCCGCACGTCCCCGCGAGCACCGGCTGACGGCACGGGCCGCCAGCGTGGTGCCCATGACGACGCATCGACCTGACTTCAAACTCAACCGACCCGGCGCGCTCATCGCCGCGCTGCCGGCGGTTCTCGGGTTCGTTCCCGAAAATTCATTGGTATTGGTGTCTTTGGACGGCGGCGACCTGGGGGCGGTGATGCGGGTCGACCTCTCAGACGAGCTCACCCGTCGGGTCGGGCACCTGGCCGAGGTCGCCGCCGCGGCCCGTCCCGACGCCGCGATCGCGGTGATCGTCAACGAGCAGGGGGCGCACTGCCCGTGCTGCAACGAGCAGTACCGGCAGCTGTGCGACGCACTAGCAAACTCGTTGTCTGAGAACGGTATCGAGCTGTGGGCTGCCCATGTGGTCGACCGTGTCGCGCTCGGCGGGCGCTGGCACTGCGTGGACGGGTGCGGTTCGAGCGGCGTGGTCGACGATCCATCCGCATCACCGCTGGCGGCCGCGGCGGTGCTCGACGGCAGGCGGCTCTACGCGCGCCGCGCCGACCTGCAGGCCGTCATCGCGGTGGAGGACGCGGCGCGCAGCTCCGCGTTGACCGGCGTGATCGACCGGTACGCGACGCGGCGCCTGGCGGCCCAGCGCGCGGATCCGGCCCGACGCGCCCGGGCCGACGTCAAACACGCCATGGTGTCCGCGGCCCGGGCCGCGGCCGGCCAGGCGCTGTCCTCGACCCAGCTGGCCAAGCTGAGCTGCGCGCTGAGCGACGCGCAGGTGCGCGACATCCTCTACGCCCTGGCGGTCGGCGAGAACGCCGGCGAGGCCGAAACGTTGTGGGCGCTGCTGGCGCGCACCCTGCCGCCGCCCTGGCGGGTCGAGGCGCTGGTACTGCTCGCGTTCAGCGCTTACGCCCGTGGCGACGGGCCGCTGGCCGGGGTGTCGCTGGAGGCCGCGCTGCGCTGCGAGCCCGAGCATCGGATGGCGGGCATGCTGGACACCGCGTTGCAGTCGGGGCTGCGGCCGGAGGACATCCGGGAATTGGCGCTCACCGGCTACCGGCTGGCCAAGCAGCTGGGTGTGCGGTTACCGCCGCGACGGCCGTTCGGCCGCCGGGCGGGCTAGCCAGACCACCATGCCGGGCGGTCAGACCTTCTCGACCTTGACGGCGTGCGCCATCTCGTGCGGCAGGGTGACGTTCTCGTGGCCCGGGATGACGATGGTCACCCCGGCGGGTCCGGTCTCGACGGTCACCCGGGCGTTGGGGACGACGCCGGCGTCCTTCAGGCGGGTGATCAGGTCGATGTCGCCCTGCACGTGCTCGGTCAGCTGGCGGACCACCACGGCCACCGGGGAACCGGGCGGCAGCTCGGTCAATCGGACCAGGTTGGCGTCGTCGGCGCCCGACTCGGGGCCAACACCGAGGTCCAGGAGCCCCGGGATCGGGTTGCCGAACGGGGAGGTGGTCGGGTGGTTGAGCACCTTCACCAGCCGCCGTTCGACATCCTCGCTCATCACGTGTTCCCACCGGCATGCCTCGGCGTGCACTTCCTCCCAGGGCACACCGATGACGTCGACCAGCAACCGCTCGGCGAGGCGGTGCTTGCGCATGACGGCGATGGCCAACGCCCGGCCCTTGTCGGTGAGCTCGAGGTGCCGGTCGCCGGCGACGTGAAGGAGCCCATCGCGCTCCATGCGGGAAACGGTTTGGCTGACGGTCGGCCCACTCTGGTCGAGGCGCTCGGCGATCCGGGCGCGAAGCGGTGTCACG
Organism: Mycobacterium sp. E735; assembly: GCF_001666955.1. NCBI lineage: Bacteria > Bacillati > Actinomycetota > Actinomycetes > Mycobacteriales > Mycobacteriaceae > Mycobacterium > Mycobacterium sp. E735. The sequence continues at coordinate 4,191 of NZ_LZIX01000164.1, forward strand.
CCCTCTTCTTCGAGGTCGTAGATGGTCCGCAAGTACATCTCGGTGGTGTCAACCAGGTCGTTCATTCAGCACCTTCCATCGACGCCGAGTCTACTTGGCCAGCTGCGTGAATGGGTGTAACCCTTCCCCGACAAGCAGTATGCCCGCCGCGTCCGCGGCGGGCATACCGTCGTGCTACTAGTTCGGGGGCCTTAGCTTGCGTACGACCGTAGCCGGTCGGCGCGCTCGCCGTGGCGGAGTTTGGACATTACGTCCCGCTCGATCTGGCGGACCCGCTCGCGCGACAGGCCGAACAGCTTCCCGATCTGGTCCAGGGTGCGCGGCTGGCCGTCGTCCAGGCCGAAGCGCAGCCGGATCACCTGGTGCTCGCGCTCGTCGAGAGTGGCGAGCACGCTGCGGATGTCGGTGTGCAACAGCTCGGCGATCACCGCGTTCTCGGCGGACATCGCCTCGGCGTCCTCGATGAAGTCGCCCAGCGGTGCCTCCTCTTCGGAGCCGACCGGCATGTCCAGGCTTACCGGGTCGCGGCTGTGCTCGAGCAGGTCGTTGATCTTCTCGACCGGGATGCCGGACTCGGCGGCCAGTTCCTCGTCGGTGGCCTCGCGGCCCAGGTTCTGGTGCATCTCCCGCTTGATCCGCGCCAGCTTGTTGACCTGCTCGACCAGGTGCACGGGCAGGCGGATGGTGCGGCTCTGGTCGGCCATGCCGCGGGTGATGGCCTGGCGAATCCACCACGTGGCGTAGGTGGAGAACTTGAATCCCTTTGTGTAGTCGAACTTTTCCATCGCGCGGATCAGGCCCAGGTTGCCCTCCTGGATCAGGTCCAGCAGCGGCATGCCGCGACCCGTGTAGCGCTTCGCCAGCGACACCACCAGCCGCAGGTTCGCTTCCAGCAGGTGCCGGCGTGCGGCCTGGCCATCACGCACCACGGCCTCGAGGTCGCGTCGGCGGTTCTCCCCGAGGCGCTTACGGGTTTCCAGCAGGTGCTCCGCGTAGAGCCCAGCCTCGATGCGCTTGGCCAGTTCAACTTCGCCCGCCGCGTTCAGCAGCGCCGTCTTACCGATGCCATTGAGATAAACGCGCACGAGGTCGGCTGCGGGGCTCTGGGCGTCCAGATCGCCGTCAAATCTGCTCGTGCTGGCGTTCGCCATAGCGACCTCCCATTCGGCTTTGTGCTGTCATCGAGTACAACGACAGATCAGCCCTGAGAGTTCCCAGCGGTTTGTCATCTCACACGTCTTGACGTGCACAAATGTGCCGCCGACCTGAGAATGTCCTGAGAAGTCGGGGCAACCGCCTTCTCAGTGCGAGTGGCCGATGTCGCCGCCCGGTCCGGGGGGCCAGCCCGGTTGCGGGTGGCGGCGCGACTCGAGCGCCAGGCGCTCGGCCGTCGGGAACAGCGGGGTGCGCCGCCGGGCGTCGTCGAACCGTCGCGGCTCGTCGGCGCTGCGCGGTGGCCGGTCGTTGGCGATCAGTACGGCCATCCACGGCAGCGGAATCGACACCGCCACGATCGCCAGCGAAATCAGACCGTTGTGCCAGGCGCCGTACGCGACGGCGGCCAGGATGAGCGCCGGTATCCGGAACCCCATCAGCGTCAGGTACTTACGCACCCGGGCTCGGTGCTGTTCTTCGTAGGAGGGTGCGGCGGCGGTGATGAGGATCGGCCTGCCATCATCGTCGAACCCCAACTCGGAGCCGCGCGTCATACTTCCACTGTCCCACACGACGGCGATTCCGGCAGAAGCGAGTTACGGGGCACAATGTCGGGTATGCAGACCCAGACGATCGAGCGCACCGAGACCGACGAACGCGTCGACGACGGGACCGGCAGCGATACGCCGAAATACTTCCACTACGTCAAGAAGGACAAGATCGCCGAGAGCGCGGTCATGGGTAACCACGTGGTGGCGTTGTGCGGGGAAGTGTTCCCCGTCACCAAGGCGGCCAAGCCCGGCTCGCCGGTTTGCCCGGATTGCAAGCAGATCTACGACCGGATGAAGAAGGACTAGATCGGCCGCGGCCGAGCACCCGTCACAGCGCCGCGTTGTCGGCGGCCGCCGGCTCCGGCGGGGGAGCCGCCGGTGCCTTCAGTGGTGTGATGCGCGATTGCAACCACTTGCGCAGCCGGTGCGCGTGCGTCTTCGGCGCCGGGAATTCCTCTTGGATCGCGGCGTTGAGCTCGGCGCCCAGCATCACGGCGAAACCGCCGAAGAACGCGAACAGCAGGAACGCGATCGGGGTGGCCAGCGCGCCGTAGGTGTAGCCCGTGCTGGTGATCCACCGCAGGTAGACCCGCAGGCCCAGCGTGGCGATGAGGAAGACCGCCGTGGCGAGCACGGCGCCGAAGATCAGCCGGTGCGTCGGCAGGGGCTCGGGCAGCGCGACCCGGTACAGGATGACCACGCCGATCAGCAGGCCGAGGATCAGCGCCGGGTAGTAGCCGTAGCGCAGGACGTTTTCCAGGCTGTCCGGGATGTGCTCGCTGACCTTGCGGGGGCCCACCACCAGCACCGGCGCCGCGCACACCACGAACACCAGCATCACCACATACAGGAACAGGGCGAAGAGCCGCTGTCGCACCGGATGCCGCAGTGGCGTCTGGTCGTGCGCCTCCACGACCGCGTCGACGTAGGCCGAGATGGCCGACGATCCCGCCCACATCGAGATCAGGAAACCGACCGACACCACCTCACCCCGGGCGTTGGCGGTGACGTCACGGATGGTCGGCTCGATGATCTCGTTGACGACGCTGGGCGAGAAGAAGCTCCGGATCGCCGAGATGATGCTCTTCTCGATCGCGGTCAGCGTGTCCGGCCCGAACAGCGGCGCCACGTAGGCGAGGCTGCCCAGCATTCCCAGCAGCAGCGGCGGTAGCGACAGCGCCGACCAGAAACCCGCCTGGGCCGACTCGGAAAAGATGGAGTCATCCCAGCTTTTCGAGAGGGTCCTCAGAGTGAGTCGCCAGATGTGATGGCGGGACGGTTTTGCGACTTGATCGCTCATACCCGTCCAGCATTACCGAAGACCGCCCCACTCGCCCACATTGGCGAAGGGTGAGTTCGGCGGAACTAGCTTCCGCTGACCTCCAGGACGGCGGACAGTTCGGTCAGCTTCGCCTCGTGCTCGTTGGCGTGATGCTGGCAGAAGAGAAGCTCAGCTCCTGAAGGCAGCGTGGCACGGACTCGAGCAGCGGCACCGCAGCGGTCGCAGCGGTCCGCCCGGGTGAGCTCGGGACTGGTCAGAGTTGCATTCATGGCTTCTCCGTTCTTGCTTTGATTCACTCTCTCAGACGTATGGGGTTTTTGCGTTGTTCCCCGATCGTTATCGGGTGTGTCGTTTCTCACGACCTGTAAACGTTTCGTTTCGAGGAACTCTCTACAGTGATCATCCGTGGCTTTCGCTCCTGACCTGCTGGTACATCTGTGCGGACGGGACGAGTGGTCCCGCGCCCGCGCGGCCGGTGAGATTCGCCCCGACACGTCCGGCGGCGGCCGGTTCATCCATCTCTCGGCGCCCGGCCAGGTCCATCTGCCGGCCAACCGGCTCTACCGCGGCCGCGATGATTTGGTGTTGCTGCACGTCGACCCGGCGCTGCTGGACTCCGAAGTTCGCTGGGAGCCAGGCGTGGCAACGGATCCGGAGTCGATGCTGTTCCCGCACCTCTACGGTCGGCTGCCCACGGCCGCTGTGATTCGGGTCACCGATTACCGGCCGGGCCCCGACGGCACCTTCCCGCCGGTCGGGGATTCCGCGTAGGCGTCGGCTTCGATCTCCACCAGCATTTCGGGCGCGATCAACGCCGACACCTGCACCATGGTGGCCGCCGGGCGAATGTCACCGAACACTTCGGCGTGCACCGCGGCGACCTCGCCCCAGCGGGACATGTCGGTGACGTACACGCGGGTGCGAACCACGTCGGTGAGCGCCGCGCCAACTTGGGCGAGCGCAATCTCGATGCGGCGCAACGCTTCTCGAGTCTGGGTCGCGATGTCGCCGGCTGGGCCGGAGCCGGTGGTCCCGGCCACCCACACGTGCGGGCCGACCCGTACGGCACGCGAATAGCCGACGGCCGCCTCGAAGTCGGAGCCGGAGGAGACCAGTGTGCGGTTCATGCCGCCACCGTACGACGGCCGGCGCGGCGGGGCGACGCATTTTCCGGTCGAAGACGAGTGGCCTTGCGCGCCAATAAATTCGGCGAGTCGCTCAGTCCAGGTAGTCGCGCAGGACCTGCGAACGGCTGGGGTGGCGCAGCTTTGACATCGTCTTGGACTCGATCTGACGGATGCGCTCGCGGGTGACGCCGTAAACCTGGCCGATCTCGTCGAGGGTGCGCGGCTGGCCGTCGGTGAGCCCGAAGCGCAGCCGTACCACGCCGGCCTCGCGCTCGGACAGGGTCTCGAGCACCGACTGCAGCTGGTCCTGCAGCAGCGTGAACGACACCGCGTCGACGGCCACCACGGCCTCGCTGTCCTCGATGAAGTCACCGAGCTGGCTGTCGCCCTCGTCGCCGATGGTCTGGTCCAGCGAAATCGGCTCGCGGGCGTATTGCTGGATCTCCAGCACCTTTTCGGGCGTGATGTCCATTTCCTTGGCCAGCTCTTCGGGTGTGGGCTCGCGGCCCAGATCCTGCAGCAGCTCGCGCTGGATACGGCCCAGCTTGTTGATCACCTCGACCATGTGCACCGGGATGCGGATGGTGCGGGCCTGGTCGGCCATGGCGCGCGTTATGGCCTGGCGGATCCACCACGTGGCGTAGGTGGAGAACTTGTAACCCTTGGTGTAGTCGAATTTCTCGACCGCGCGGATCAGGCCCAGGTTGCCTTCCTGGATGAGGTCCAAAAACGCCATGCCGCGGCCGGTGTAGCGCTTGGCCAGTGACACCACGAGGCGCAGGTTGGCTTCCAGCAGATGGTTTTTCGCGCGATCGCCGTCGCGGCAGATCCACATCATGTCGCGGCGCTGCGCGGCGGGCAGCTTGTCGCCGCGCTCGGCCATCTCGGCCATCAGCTGCGTGGCGTACAGGCCGGCCTCGATCCGCTTGGCCAGCTCGACCTCTTCCTCGGCGTTGAGCAGCGCCACCTTGCCGATCTGCTTGAGGTAGGCGCGAACCGAGTCCGCGGAGGCGGTGAGTTCGGCGTCCTTGCGAGCCTGGCGCAGCGCCTCGGACTCGTCTTCGTCCCAGACGAAATCACCGGAGGCCTTGTCCTTTTCGGACGGCTCGGCGATCTCCTCGTCCTCTTCGGCGGCGGCCTCGCCGGCCGCGGCGACCGGGGCGGCGGCCTCTTCCTCGCTGTCGTCGGAGTCGGCGGGCTCGACGTCGGCGTCCTCGCCGTCGGCCGCAACGTCGTCTTCCAGGTCGTCCAGGCTCAGGTCGGCGGCGTCGATCTCGAGGTCTTCACCGGGTTCCGCGTCGAGCTCCGCGTCGTCGAGATCTTCGGCGGCCTCCAGGTCGACGTCGGCGTCCGCCGGGGCGCCCTTGGCCGCTTTCGTCCCGCGGGCCGACGGGGCCTTCGCCGCGCGGGTCTTCTTGGTGTCGGCACCGGCCTCGGTCTCGGGCTTGGCGGGCCGCGCCGGGGCCGCCTTGGCGGCGCGCTTAGCGGGGGCGGCGCCGTGAGCGGCCTTGGCCGCCGGTCGCTTAGCGGGGGAGGGTTTCGTGGCGGTCCGTTTCACCGGCGCGTCGGTTGCCGGGCTTGCCTTGGTCGCTGCCACTTACACCCCTTCGTTTGGGCTCACCTTCGGTGGGTATTGGGCATGGTTAACCGAAAGTGTCTGCTATGTCGATGTCGGCGTTGGATCAGCGTGGGTACTTGCACGCTATCGTTCGGGCGGTCGCCGATGACCATTGTAACGACAGTCAGCGGTCGAACGGCTCCGCCGGGCAAAAATCAGTGCGTCACGTCGGAGGTCGACGCCATCGCCGCGCCCACTATTCCGGCGGTGTTGAGCAGGGCCGCAGCCACCACCGGGGTGCGGTTTTCGAGCAGCGGTAGCCACTTGTCGGCCTTGCGGCTGATGCCGCCGCCGGCGATGAACAGGTCGGGCCACACCGCGTTCTCGATGGCGACCAGCACGCGGGTGACCTGCTTGGCCCACTTCTCGAAGGTCCAGTCGTTCTTCTCTTTGACCGACGACGCCGCCCGCTGCTCGGCCTCCTTGCCGCCCACCTCGAGGTGCCCGAACTCGGTGTTCGGGATCAACGTGCCGTTGTGGATGACCGCGGAGCCGATCCCGGTGCCGAACGTCAGCAACACCACCAGGCCGGACTGGTTTCTGCCCGCGCCGTAGTGTTCCTCGGCCAGCCCGGCGGCGTCGGCGTCGTTGAGCACCGTGACGTCCTGGCCGCCCAGCTCGGCGCTGATGATGTCGCGCGCGTTGGTGCCGATCCAGGATTTGTCGACGTTGGCCGCCGTCTGGACGACACCGTGGGTGACGACCCCGGGATAGGTCACCCCGAGCGGGCCGGTCCAGCCGAACGCGTTGACCACCTCGCCGATGGTCTTGGCGACCGCCGACGGTGTCGCCGGCTGCGGGGTCAACAGCTTGACCCGATCGCCGATCAACTCGCCGGTGTCCATGTCGACGATGCCGCCCTTGATGCCGCTGCCGCCGACGTCGATGCCGAATCCCCGACGCTGTGGGGTGCCGACGGCGGTCCCGGTGCCGGGCGAATCCGTGGTCGAGTCGGTGCTGGTCATCGAAGCTCCTGGGCGTGACTTTGGCTGTCCGCCCACCTTAGCCCGGTGCCGATGTGGCGACGGGGTATCTGCGGGGCCGCGCCGCCTGTGATGCGATAGACCGGTGACCCGCCCTCAGGACGAGCCCGCCCGGTTGCGCGCGGTGGCCGAGTCGTTGGCCACGGAAGCCGCCGCGTTCGTACGGCGCCGGCGCGCCGAGGTGTTCGGGGCGACCGCGGCGGGCTCGCCATCTCCAGGCGACGGCGCCGTGCGGTCGAAGAGCACCCCCACCGATCCAGTGACCGTCGTCGACACGGAAACGGAGCGCCTGCTGCGGGATCGGCTGGCCGAATTGCGGCCGGGCGACCCGATTCTCGGCGAGGAGGGGGGCGGCCCGGCCGACCCGGCGGGCACGCCCGCGGGCGCGGTCACCTGGGTGCTCGATCCCATCGACGGCACGGTGAACTTCGTCTACGGCATCCCGGCGTACGCGGTGTCGGTGGGCGTGCAGGTCGACGGGGTGTCGGTGGCGGGCGCGGTCGCCGACGTCGTCGGCGGCCGGGTTTACTCGGCGGCGGTGGGCCAGGGCGCACACGTCATCGACGAGGACGGCCCCCGGCCGTTGCGGTGCGCCGCGGTCGACGACTTGTCGATGGCGTTGCTGGGCACCGGTTTCGGTTATTCACGGCAGCGCCGGACGACGCAGGCGGCGTTGTTGGCGCGGCTGCTGCCGGTGGTCCGCGACGTCCGTCGCATCGGCTCGGCGGCGCTCGATCTGTGCATGGTCGCGGCGGGCCGGCTGGACGCGTTCTACGAGCACGGCCTGCAGCCGTGGGATTGCGCCGCGGGCGCGCTGATCGCGGCCGAGGCGGGGGCGCGAGTTAGCTTGCCGCCGCCCGACATTGAGGGCGCCGGGCTGGTGCTGGCCGCCGCGCCGGGAATCGCCGACGCGCTGCTGGCCGCGCTGAACGAGGTCGACGGCCTGGACCCGATTCTCGACTGACGGTTCGTCAGCAGCTGCTGGAGTGAATCTTGGTGAGCAGCGCGGGGTCTGACGGCTCGGTGGCGCCGGGGCGCAGCGCGGCGAGGGCGGCGTCGATGTCGTCGTTGTGGGCCAGCGCGGTGAAGTCCGTTCCCAGCGACAGGTCGACGGAGTCGTCGGCGCGGTTGTCGTTGAACAACTCCATGCAGGGCGCCACCAGCCACACCGTCGCCGCGGTGGCTTGCCCTGCGGTGCCGAACCGGATCTGGCCCTGGCAGGTGAGCCGGGTGCCCGCGTAGAGCGGATCGTTGGCGGCGGCCGGCTGGGCGAAGCCGAGGTCTTTCAGCGCGCCGGCGACGTCGCCGGCCTGTCCGCCACGGCCGCTGGCGTTGAGGACGCGGACCTTGGCGTCGTTGAGCTTGGCCGGCGTGACGTCCATCATCGCGCTCCGCGACACCTGCTCGCCGAGCTGAGCCGCCGTCGAATTGGCCCCCTTCGGTGGTGGGTTGCACACCGCGACCTCGTGCACCCTGGCCGGCCGGGTCAGCGCAATCGTCCACACCACGGCCGTCGCCGCCACCAGGAGGACCACCACAACGATGGCGGGCCGGGGATTGCGTCGCCGGAAGGGCCGGCCGTGCTTGTCGAAGGCAGTACCCTCGGTGATTTGTGCGACCACAGGTGCACTCTAGTCGCACCCTAAACGCACTGTTCAAAGGCGAACGCAAGGGCCAATATGGGTGTGTGACGCAAATCACACACAACCGGGCCGCGATCCGGGCACGAATCATTTGGTGGATGCGTTCGACGCTGGTACAAAGCGATGCTTGAGCAACGAGGGCATGTGAGGGGATAGGGCAATGCCTACCGACTATGACGCTCCACGGCGCACCGAGACCGACGATGTCTCGGAGGACTCGCTGGAGGAGCTCAAAGCACGACGCAACGAGGCGGCTTCGGCCGTGGTTGACGTCGACGAATCCGAAACCGCTGAATCTTTTGAACTGCCTGGCGCCGACCTGTCGGGGGAAGAACTGTCGGTGCGCGTCATTCCGAAGCAGGCTGACGAGTTCACCTGCTCCAGCTGCTTCCTGGTGCAACACCGCAGCCGACTGGCCAGCGAAAAGAACGGCCTCATGATCTGTACCGACTGCGCAGCCTGACAGGTCAGCTGCGCAATGCCGACAGCACCCGCTCGGGGTGGCGGCAACTCACCAGCCAGTACGGCGTCGGGTCGTCCGGGTCGTCGAGGACGACCAGAATCATCGGTCCGATCCATGCCCGGTGCAGGACGAACGCCGCCGGGTCGAGTTGGCGTCCCAGCGCCGCGGACTTGGCCGACGCGGCGACCGAAGCGGACCGGGCGATCACGGTGACCGGCAGGTGCGCCTCACCGGCCCACAGCTCGACCCCGCCGGGGGCGTTCGGATCGGCGGTGACCCGAATCTCCACGCGGCCCAGCCACAACAGCGTCCCGGCGGCCACCGCGAACAGCGTCGCGTACGGCAGCCAGGAAGGACGGGGGGCGACACCCATGTTGACTTCGAACGCGATCAGCCCCGCCAGCCCGAAGGCCAACGGCCACCACCACCATGGCACCCACAGTCGTTCGCGATATCGCACACTGTGCGGCGCGACGCGCGTCCCGGACACGCAGTCAAGGGTAATCTGTGGCCCCGTGTCGACCAGTCTGGCCATCATCCGCCTCGATCCCGAGCTTCCACTGCCCACGCGCGCACATGAGGGCGACGCCGGAGTGGATCTCTACAGCGCGGAGGACCTCAAGCTGGAACCCGGGCGACGCGCCCTGGTGCGCACCGGCGTCGCGGTCGCGATTCCGTTCGGGATGGTCGGGTTGGTCCACCCGCGTTCGGGACTGGCGTCGCGCGTGGGACTTTCGATCGTCAACAGCCCCGGCACCATCGACGCGGGTTATCGCGGCGAGATCAAGGTCGCGCTGATCAACCTCGACCCGGCCGAGCCGATCGTGGTGCATCGGGGTGACCGCATCGCCCAGCTGCTGGTGCAGCGGGTCGAGTTGGTCGAGCTGGTCGAGGTGTCGTCGTTCGACGAGGCCGGGCTGGCCGAAACCTCCCGTGGCGACGGTGGCCACGGTTCCTCCGGCGGACATGCGAGTTTGTGATGGCACTTAAGAGACGTAGCGACGACAGCGACGAGCCGGTGGACGCGGAAGCTGCCGCCGACCCGATCGACGACGAGTACGGCGAGGAACTCGAGGGCCCCTTCGACATCGACGATTTCGACGACCCCTCGGTCGCGGAATTGGCGCGCCTGGACCTGGGCTCGGTGCTCATTCCCATGCCGGAGGCGGGCCAGCTGCAGGTGGAGCTGACCGAGACCGGCGTTCCGAGCGCGGTGTGGGTCGTCACGCCCAACGGCCGCTTCACCATCGCGGCCTACGCGGCGCCGAAGACGGGCGGCCTGTGGCGCGAGGTGGCCGGCGAGCTCGCCGATTCGCTGCGCAAGGACTCGGCCAAAGTCAGCATCAAGGATGGCCCCTGGGGCCGCGAGGTGGTCGGCTCGGCTTCCGGGGCGGTGCGCTTCATCGGGGTCGACGGGTACCGGTGGATGATCCGCTGCGTCATCAACGGCCCGCACGAGACCATGGAGGCGCTCGAGCAGGAGGCGCGAGCGGCGTTGGCGGACACCGTCGTTCGCCGCGGTGACACGCCCCTTCCGGTGCGCACGCCGTTGACCGTGCAGCTGCCCGAGCCCATGGCGCAGCAGCTGCGGGAGGCCGCGGCCGCCCAGCAAGCCGAGGCGCAACAGGCCCAACAAGGCGAGGCGGAGTCGGGGTCTAACGAGCCCGCCGCGCGCCGCAGCGTCGAGGGCTCGGCCATGCAGCAGCTGCGCACCACCACCGGCGGCTGACCCGAACCCGTCAGCCCACGTCGGCGAGGGCGGCCAGGCACGCCGCGCCCAGCGCGGCGGGGTCCACGCCGATCTGGTCGAGCGTCACCGTTCGCAGCGCCGCGCGCGGCGCGGCATCGACCCACTCCACGCCGACGCCCAGCGGATGAATGGGATCGTCGACCGCGGCCGCCACGGCCAGGGGCACGGTCAGGCGGGCCAGCGCGGCGCGGGTCGGCGCCACATAGGCGGCCGCCTCGTCCATCGCGTCGGGCAATTGTGGCCACTGGGCCCGCCACGACCGGGCCAATTCGTCGGCCAGCCAGGGCGGGCTGGATGCCCTCATCAGACCGGTCGTCACCGCCAGCCCATCAGCGCGCAGCTGCGACGCCGTATACCGCGCCGCGAGCGCCGCGGGCGCGGCTTCCGGTGCGCCGGCCCACGCCGGCAGGGCGGCCAGGACGGCGACCACGTCGTCCGGGTGGGCCAGTGCCCAGGCGGCGGCCACCGCGGCGCCGATCGACACGCCGCCGACGGCGATCGGGCCGGTGCGCGCGGCGGCATCCAGGGCCGACACGTAGCCGTCGATCAATTGATCCGGCCGGGGCGGCGGGGCCACCAGCACCGCGCCGACGTCGCCCAGCGGGCCCGAAAACGCACGGTGAACGTAGTCGTCGTCGGACCCGGTGCCGGGCAACAACACCGTCGTGACACCCCGCAGATCGACAGCCACCCCCCGATAGTGCCTGGCGTCCAGTTGCGCTCCAACATCGGTGTTTGAGTCGGTTGGCGCGTGGGAACCAACAGGTCTACGGTGTCCGTTGGCATAAGTGAAGCGCCGAGGCTTAACAGCATTGTCAGGAGTGGCCATGGGGGCCCAAGGATATCTGCGCCGGCTCACCCGTCGTTTGACGGAGGCGCCGGAGCAACGCGACTCCGAGGAGTTGTCCGACGAGGTCGCGAGCACTGGCGCGCAACGGGTTATCGATTGCGAGCGTGGCCAAGAGGTCACGATGGTCGGCACGCTGCGCAGCGTGGAATGTAACGGCAAGGCCTGTGCGGGCGGGGTCCGCGCCGAGCTGTTCGACGGCAGCGACACCGTCACTTTGGTCTGGTTGGGGCAGCGCCGGATCCCCGGCATCGACTCGGGCCGCAAGCTGCGGGTGCGGGGCCGGCTGGGCAAGCTGGAGAACGGCACCAAGGCCATCTACAACCCGCACTACGAAATTCAGCGGTGACCCGACCCGACGATCGGGGGCCGAGTTCGGGACCCGACGAGTCGGGCGGGGCTGAGCGCGCGACCGTCAACCGCATCACCGCCGAACGCCTGCTGCGGCAGGCCGGCGGGGTCAGCGGGGTCATCTATTCGTCGCTGCCCGTTGTGATCTTCGTCATTGCGTCGAGCGTGTCGGGCTTGTTCGCGGCGATCGCCTCCGCGCTGACCGCGGCCGCCCTGGTCTTGGTGTGGCGCCTGATCCGGCGGGATTCCCCGCAGCCGGCCGTGTCCGGGTTCTTCGGCGTCGCGATCTGCGCGCTGGTCGCCTACATCGTCGGGGAGTCCAAGGGCTACTTCCTGCTGGGCATCTGGATGTCGTTGGTGTGGGCGGTGGTCGTCGCGGCGTCGGTCGTCATCCGGCGGCCGCTGGTCGGCTACGTGTGGACCTGGGCCACCGGGCGGGGTCACGGCTGGCGCGACGTCCCACGGGCCGTCCACGCGCTCGACGCGGCCTCGATCTGTTGGGTGTTGGTCTTCGCCGCCCGGTTCGTGGTCCAGGGCCTGCTCTACAACGCCGATCAGACGGGTTGGCTGGCCGTCGCTCGCATTGCGATGGGTTGGCCGCTGACCGTGGCGGCTGCGCTGGCGACGTACCTGGCGATCAAGTCCGCGCAGCGCGCCATGCTCGCGGCCGGCGACGCCCGCGCCCCGATCGACGCCGATCCCGTCAGCGACTAGCGGTGATCGCGAGCGCGGCGGAGCCGGGCGCTGCGGGTCACCGCCATCGGTCCGCGGTGATCGCGAGCGCGGCGGAGCCGGGCGCTGCGGGTCACCGGTCCTAGTCGTCGAGCCCCGGGCCGTCGGGCAGCAGGAGCTTGCGCAGATCCTCTTCGGCCTCGGCGACCGCGACGAAGAGCAGCTCGTCGCCGCCTTCGAGCGGCTCGTCGGCCTCCGGCACGATTACCCGCGGGCCGCGCAGGATCGTCACCAGCGAAGCGTCGCGCGGCAGCTGCAGCCGGCGCACCGGCTTGCCGCCCCAGGGGGTGTCGTCGGGCAGCGTGATCTCGACCAGGTTGGCCTGCCCGCGGCGGAATTCCATGAGCCGCACCAGATCACCGACCGCGACGGCCTCTTCGATCAGTGAGGCCAGCATGCGCGGCGTGGACACCGCCACGTCGACGCCCCAGGCGTCGGTGAACAGCCACTCGTTGCGGGGGTCGTTGACCCGGGCCACCACCCGGGGCACCGCGAATTCGGTCTTGGCCAGCAGGCTGAGCACGACGTTGGCCTTGTCGTCGCCGGTTGCGGCGACCACCACGTCGAATTCGTGCAGGTGCACCGATTCCAGCAGGCTCAGTTCGCAGGCGTCGCCGAGCCGCCAGTGCGCGGCGGGGATGGCGTCGACGTCGACGTGATCGGGGTTGCGCTCGATCAGCGTCACGTCGTGGCCGTTGCCGATGAGTTCGCGACTGACGGAGCGGCCGACCGCGCCGGCCCCGGCGACAGCTACCTTCATGTTCGCCGCTCCTTAACCGAGGTCTTCGCTGGGTGGCAGGGCCGCGATGGCCACGGCCTCGGCCACCCGGCCCGAGATCGCGGCGACGTAGACCTGATCGCCGGCCTGCAGAGCCGTCTTGGGCTCGGGCAGGACGCCGGCTCCGAACCGGATCAGGAAGGCCACCCGGGCGCCGGTCGCCTGCTCGAGATCGGTGACCCGGTGGCCGATCCACTCCTCGTGCAGGACTACCTCGGCGACGGCCACCGTGCCGGTCGGGTCCCGCCATTTGGCTGTCTCGGTGTCCCGCAGCAGCGCGTTGAGCAGGCGGTCGGTGGTCCAGGGCACGGTGGCGATGGTGGGGATGCCGAGGCGCTCGTAGACCTCGGCCCGCTTGGCGTCGTAGATGCGGGCGACGACGCGCTTCACGCCGAAGGTCTCCCGGGCCAACCGCGCCGAGATGATGTTCGAGTTGTCGCCGGAGGAGACCGCGGCGAACGCGTCGGCCTCCTCGATGCCGGCCCGCAGCAACACGTCGCGGTCGAACCCCTGGCCGAGCACCCGTTCCCCGCCGTATTCCGGGCTGAGCCGGTTGAAGGCCGTGCTGTCGCGGTCGATGACCGCGACGTCGTGGCCGATCCGCGACAGCCCGTCGGCCACCGAGGAACCGACGCGGCCACAGCCCATCACCACTACTCGCAATTTCCGATCCTCTCGGCTGCGTCCTGCGGCCCCCATCGGCAACCCACGTCGGCCAGCCGATTTCGGGTCGGCAAACATTCTCACCTACGAAGCTACCGCCACACCCCGGTGGGCTTAGTCTTGGCTCTCGTGTCCAAACTTTCCACCGCAGCGCGTCGATTGCTAATCGGTCGGCCGCAACGCAGCGACCGGCTGAGTCACACCCTGCTGCCCAAGCGGATCGCCTTGCCGGTGTTCGCCTCCGACGCGTTGTCCTCGGTGGCGTACGCACCCGAGGAAGTCTTCCTGATGCTGTCGGTCGCCGGCCTGTCCGCCTACGCGTTGACGCCCTGGATCGGTCTCGCCGTGGCCGCGGTGATGCTGGTGGTCGTGGCCAGCTACCGGCAGAACGTGCACGCCTACCCCTCGGGCGGCGGTGACTACGAGGTGGTCACCACCAACCTCGGTGACACCGCCGGACTGGTGGTCGCCAGCGCGCTGATGGTGGATTACGTTCTGACCGTGGCCGTTTCGACGGCGTCGGCGATGGCCAACATCGGCTCGGCGATCCCGATCGTGGCCGAGAACAAGGTCTGGTTCTGCGTGGCCTCGATCCTGCTGGTGATGGCGTTGAACCTGCGCGGAATCCGCGAGTCGGGCGTGGCGTTCGCCATTCCGACCTACGCGTTCATCGTCGGCGTCTTCATCATGATCGGCTGGGGCCTGTTCCGGATCTTCGTGCTGGGCAACCCGCTGCGCGCGGAGTCGGCCGGCTTTCAGATGCACGCCGAGCACGGTCAGGTCGTCGGCTTCGCGCTGGCATTCCTGGTGGCGCGCTCGTTCTCCTCGGGCTGCGCGGCGCTGACCGGGGTGGAGGCGATCAGCAACGGGGTTCCGGCATTCGAGAAGCCCAAGTCGCGCAACGCGGCGACGACGCTGCTGATGCTGGGCGGGATCGCGGTGGCCCTGCTGATGGGCATCATCGTGCTGGCCCAGCAGATCGGGGTGCAGCTGGTCGAGGATCCCGCCCGGCAATTGACCGGCGCGCCGCCCGGCTACTACCAGAAGACGCTGGTCACCCAGCTGGCGGAAACGGTCTTCGGCAGCTTCCACATCGGCTTCCTGCTGATCGCAACGGTCACCGCGCTCATCCTGGTGCTGGCGGCCAACACGGCGTTCAACGGCTTCCCGGTGCTGGGTTCGGTCCTGGCGCAGCACAGTTATCTGCCGCGCCAGCTGCACACGCGGGGCGACCGGTTGGCGTTCTCCAACGGCATCCTGTTCCTGTCCGGGGCGGCGCTGCTGGCGATCATCGCGTTCCGCGCCGAGGTCACCGCACTGATCCAGCTGTACATCGTCGGCGTGTTCATTTCCTTCACGCTGAGCCAGATCGGCATGGTGCGGCACTGGACCCGGTTGCTGCGCACCGAAACCGACCCCCGCGCGCGCCGCAAGATGATGCGCTCCCGCGTCGTCAACACGGTCGGATTGCTCTCCACCGGCGCCGTTCTGTTGGTCGTCCTGGTCACGAAGTTTGTCGCCGGCGCGTGGATCGCGCTCTTCGCGATGGGTTTGCTGTTCTTGATCATGAAGATGATCCACCGGCACTACGGCACCGTCACCAGGGAGCTGGAGGAGCAGGCCGCCGCCCAGCACGACGTGGTGCTGCCGAGCCGCAACCACGCCCTGGTGCTGGTGTCGAAGCTGCATCTGCCGACGCTGCGCGCGCTGGCCTACGCGCGCGCGACCCGTCCCGATGTTCTCGAGGCGCTCACCGTCAGCGTCGACGACGGCGAAACCCGCGAGCTGGTGCACCAGTGGGAGGAAAGCGACATCAGCGTGCCGCTGAAGGTGATCGCGTCGCCGTATCGCGAAATCACCCGTCCCATACTGGATTACGTCAAGCGGGTCAGTAAGGAATCAGCGCGCACCGTCGTCACCGTGTTCATCCCCGAGTACGTGGTGGGGCATTGGTGGGAGCAGGTGCTGCACAACCAAAGCGCGCTGCGGCTCAAGGGCCGGCTGCTGTTCATGCCCAACGTGATGGTGACTTCGGTTCCGTGGCAACTGAATTCGTCTGAGCGGCTGCAGACGCTGCAGCCGCATGTGGCCCCGGGGGACACCCGTCGGGGAATCTTCGATTGATGCGCGAATCGCCTCGCAGACCCAGCGCGGTGCTGCCCGCGGGTGAGGAACTCACGCTGGTGACCGGCGCCCCGGCCAACGGCGGCAGCTGTGTGGCGCACCACGAAGGGCGAGTGGTGTTCGTCCGCTACGCGCTGCCGGGCGAGCGAGTGCGGGTCCGGGTGACCGCCGACCGCGGATCCTATTGGCACGCAGAGACCCTCGAGGTGCTGGAACCGGCCGACGGCCGCGTCGAGTCGCTGTGCCCCATCGCCGGGGTGGACGGGGCCGGGTGTTGCGACCTGGCGTTCGCCGCGCCGGAGGCGGCGCTGGTCCTCAAGGCCCAGGTGGTGGCCAACCAGCTGGAGCGGCTGGGCGGGCACCACTGGGCCGGCGAGGCCGAACCGCTGTCGGATTCCGGGCCGACGGGGTGGCGCACGCGGGTCCGGCTCGATGTCGGCGCGGACCGTCGGCCCGGGTTTCACCGGTATCACAGCGACGATCTGGTGACCGACCTGCGCTGCGCGCAATTACCGTCCGGCATGCTCGACGGGCTCGCCCAATCGGACTGGCCCCCGACGGCCCAATTGCACGTAGTCGTCGACGACGACGGCGCGCGCCACGTGGTGCGCACGCTGCGGCAGGGCAAACGGACAGCGACCAAGGTCGTGGAGGGCGGCTACGAGGCGATCCAGCGGGTGGACGGGCGCAGCTGGCAGATCCCGGTGACGGCATTCTGGCAGGCGCACCGCTGCGCGGCGGCGGTGTACAGCCGGCTGGTCGCCGACTGGGCGCAGCCCGGGCCGGGCGCGACCGCCTGGGATCTGTACGGCGGCGCGGGCGTTTTCGCCGCGGCGCTGGGAGCGGCGGTGGGCGAGTCCGGGCGGGTGCTGAGCGTGGACACCTCCCGCGCGGCGACGCGGTCCGCCCGCGCCGCGCTGGACGACCTGCCGCAGGTGCAGGTCGTCACCGACTCCGTGCGCCGGGCGCTCGGCGCGCAACGCTCGAGCGCCGATGTGGCGGTGCTGGACCCGCCCCGGGCGGGTGCGGGGCGCGAAATCATCGAGCTGCTGGCGGCGGCCGGGGTTCCGCGGGTGGTGCACATCGGTTGCGAGGCGGCGTCTTTCGCGCGCGACATCGGCCTCTATCTCGGCCAGGGCTATGCCGTCGAGAAAATCAAGGTCTTCGACGCGTTCCCGCTCACGCATCACACCGAGTGCGTAGCACTGTTGACCCGCTAGCGATTAGAGGAAGGGCGCCGCAGCCGATAGACTCCGTCACGGTGTGCCGGGAAGTCTGGTCGGCGATGTCCTCGATGTCCCCGTCGACCAACCGAAAGGCTTAGGTGCCTACCATCGAAGAGCGGGCCGCGCCCGCCGACGCATCAAGCGGTATCGGACGGCGGCCATCGTGACCGAGACTCTTCGTTACGCGCTGATCATTTTGTTCTGCAGCGCAGTCGGTTTGGTCGCCGTCCTGGCGAACCGCCTCACCGAGCGGGTCAAGATCCCGGTGCCCCTGCTCGTGCTGGTCGGGGCCGCCGTGGTTGTACACGCGGTGCCGGCGGTGCAGTCGCCGTCCGAGCCGACCGTCGAGCGGGTGATCACGATCGCGCTGGTGTTGGTGTTGTTCGACGGCGGCATGCACATCGGGCCATCGCGGTTCCGCGCGGCCGCCATCCCGATCCTGTCGGTGGGCGTGTTGGGGACCGCCCTGACCGCCGCCGGGGCGGCCCTGGTGGTGCACTACGCGTTCGGAATCGCCTGGTTCCCGGCGGTACTCGTCGCCACGGCCGTGGCCCCCACTGATCCCGCCGTCGTCTTCTCGGTCCTGGGCAAACGCGAGATCCGGGGCCGCAGCAGCACCATCTTGGAGGGCGAGTCCGGCGCCAACGACCCGGTCGGCATCTCCCTGATGTCCAGCCTGATCGCCGCGGGCGGCCTGAGCGCGGCCGGATTCGCCGGTGTGGGAACGCAATTCGTTCTCCAGATGGCGGTCGGGCTGGCCGTCGGGGTGATCGGCGGCCGGGCCCTGCTCGTCTTCATGCGAAGGGTCGCCCTGCCGAGCGAAGGCCTCTACCCGCTGCGCACGCTGGCGTCGTGCCTGATGCTGTACGGCATCGCGACGCTCGCGCACGGCTCGGGGTTCCTGGCCGTATTCGTCGCCGGCATCGTGATCGGCGACGCTCGTGCGCCGTACAAGCCGGAGATCAAGCGGTTCCACGCCGCCCTGGCGGGGCTGGCCGAAATCGTCGCGTTCGCCTTTCTCGGCCTGACGGTGGACATCAACGTCCTGGCCCACCCGGACGTGTGGATTCCCGGGGTCGCACTCGGTGTCGCGCTGACATTGTTGATCCGGCCGCTGGCGGTGGGCTCGTGCCTGGTTCCGGTCCGGCTGCGACGCAACGAACGCATCTTCGTCCTCTACGCCGGGCTCAAGGGGGCGGTGCCGATCCTGTTGGGCGAGTTCCTTCGGGCCGCCCACGTCCCCGGCGCCGAACGCCTCTACGGCATCGTGGTCATCGTCGTCATCTTCTCCGTGCTGGTGCAGGGCAGCTCCGTGCCCGGTGTGGCCCGGCTGCTGCGGCTACCGATGCGGACCGTGGAGACCCAGCCGTGGCAGATCGGGGTCCGGCTCGCGGACGAACCGCAGGGCGTCCATCGCTTCAGCGTCGCCCGCGGGTCGACCGCCGAGGGGTGCACCGTCGAGGGCCTCAGTGACCGGGTCGGCGACATCTGGGTGAGCATTGTGGTCCGCACCACCGGCCTGGTGCCCGTGCGGGGCGACACCGAGCTTCGGGCCGGTGACGAGGTCGTTGTCCTGGCAGATCCCGAACTTCGCGACAGCCTGGCCGAGCTTTTCGGCCGCTCGTAGGCCTTGCGGCTCCGCTGCTTCCCTGTCGTTCCCGCGGACGCTGCGTAGACTATCGGGATGCTGGAACAGATCCGCGGGCCCGCTGATCTGCAACACCTGTCCCAACCGCAGCTGCGCGAACTGGCCGCCGAGATTCGCCAGTTCCTGATTCACAAGGTCGCTGCCACCGGGGGACACCTGGGGCCCAACCTCGGCGTCGTCGAGCTGACGCTGGCGCTGCATCGGGTGTTCGACTCGCCGCACGACCCGATCGTATTCGACACCGGCCATCAGGCGTACGTCCACAAGATGCTGACCGGTCGCGCCCAGGACTTCGAGAGCCTGCGCAAGAAGGGCGGCCTGTCGGGCTATCCGTCGCGCGCCGAGAGCGAACACGACTGGGTCGAGTCCAGCCACGCCAGCGCCGCCCTGTCGTACGCGGACGGCCTGGCCAAGGCGTTCGAGCTGACCGGCCACCGCAACCGGCACGTGGTCGCGGTGGTCGGCGACGGCGCGCTCACCGGCGGCATGTGCTGGGAGGCGCTGAACAACATCGCGGCCTCGCGCCGGCCGGTGATCATCGTGGTCAACGACAACGGCCGCAGCTACGCGCCGACGATCGGCGGTGTCGCCGACCACCTGGCCACCCTGCGGCTGCAGCCGGCCTACGAGCAGGCGCTGGAGAAGGGCCGCGACGCGGTGCGCTCGATGCCGTTCTTCGGCGAGCTCGCCTACCGGTTAATGCACAGCGTCAAGGCCGGCATCAAGGACTCGCTGTCCCCGCAGCTGCTGTTCACCGACCTCGGGCTGAAATACGTCGGCCCTGTCGACGGCCACGACGAACGCGCGGTCGAGATGGCGCTGCGGCACGCCCGCGGCTTCGGCCGGCCGGTGATCGTGCACGTCGTCACCCGTAAGGGCATGGGCTTCGGCCCGGCCGAGGACGACGAGGCCGAGCAGATGCACTCCTGCGGCGTGATCGACCCGGTCACCGGGCAGGCCACCAAGGTCGCCGGGCCCGGCTGGACCGCCACCTTCTCCGACGCGCTCATCGGTTACGCCAAGAAGCGCCGCGACATCGTGGCCATTACCGCGGCGATGCCGGGCCCGACCGGGCTCAGCGCCTTCGGCCAACAGTTCCCGGATCGTCTCTTCGACGTCGGCATCGCCGAGCAGCACGCGCTGACGTCGGCCGCGGGCCTGGCGATGGGCGGCATGCACCCCGTGGTGGCCATCTACTCGACGTTCCTCAACCGCGCCTTCGACCAGATCATGATGGACGTGGCGTTGCACAAGCTGCCCGTCACCATGGTGCTGGACCGCGCCGGCATCACCGGCTCGGACGGTGCCAGCCACAACGGCATGTGGGACATGTCGATGCTTGGCATCGTCCCGGGCATGCGGGTGGCCGCGCCCCGGGACGCCACCCGGCTGCGCGAGGAGCTCGGCGAGGCCCTCGACGTCAACGACGGCCCGACCGCCCTGCGGTTCCCCAAAGGCGATGTGGGCGAAGACATTCCGGCGCTCGAGCGGCGCTCGGGCGTGGACGTGCTGGCGGTGCCGGCCGCCGGATTGAACCACGATGTGCTGCTGGTGGGCGTCGGCGCGTTCGTCCCGATGGCGTTGGAGGTGGCCAAGCGGCTGCACAACCAGGGGATCGGCGTGACGGTGATCGACCCGCGCTGGGTGCTACCGGTGTCCGACGGGGTGCTCGAACTCGCCGCGCAACACAAACTGGTCGTCACGTGCGAGGACAACGGGGTCAGCGGCGGCGTCGGGTCGGCGGTGTCCGCCGCGTTGCGCAACGCCGAGATCGACGTTCCGTGCCGCGACGTCGGCCTGCCGCAGCGGTTCTACGAGCACGCCTCGCGGGGTGAGCTGCTGGCCGACCTCGGGTTGACCGATCAGGACGTGGCCCGCCGCGTCACCGGCTGGGTGGCCGCCTTGGGCAGTTCCGTCACCGAAGCGGAGATCCGCGAACACCTCGACTAGTCAGCGGAGCGGGTCGCCACCCACCATCGTCGCGAGTGCATTCGGGGCGTTGAGTGTGCGCTCACGGCGGGATCTCGCCGATTTCTCCGCCCAGCGCTCACCAGCAATGCCCACGATTCACCCTCGATGCGTGAACGCCCCGAGCTAATCGCCGGCCTCGGCCGGGGGCTGCAGCGCCTGCGCCAGCGGGGGATCCACCAATTCCCGCTGCCACCGCCGGGCCTGCCCGGCGCGCAGGAACGTCTCGACGGCGTCGAGGGGATCGGGCGCCGGCTCCCAGTCCCAGCACAACCGGCGCACCAAATCGGGCGAGACGAGGTTTTCGGTGGGGACGTGGACCTGCTCCGACACCCGCGACAGGGCCGCCCGCGCCGCCTCCAGCCGTGCGGCCGCCTCGGGTTTGCGCCGGCTCCAGCGTGCCGGCGGAGGCGGGCCGTTGGGCGGTTCGGCGTCGACGGGCGGATTCTTGGTTTGCCGGGCCGCCTCCAGCGCCCCCAGCCAGGTGGCGGCGCTGCGGCGTTGATTGCGTCCCCCGAACACCGGCAACGCGGTGAGGTCCTCGATCGTCTTCGGGTCGGCGAGGGCGGCCTCGATGATGGCCGAGTCGGGCAGGATGCGCCGCGGGGCGATGTCGCGGCGCTGGGCGATGCGGTCGCGCGTCAGCCACAGCTCGCGAACCGCGGCCAGCCCCCGCTGGTCGCGCACCCGGTGGATGCCCGACGTGCGGCGCCACCGGTCGGGTCGCGCCGCGGCGCTGGGGTCCCTGGACCCCACCGCCCGTAGGTAGTCGAATTCCTCTGCGGCCCAACCGGTTTTACCCTGCTGGTCCAGGACGTCGGCGATCGCGGCGCGCAGCTCGATGAGCAGCTCGACGTCCAGCGCCGCGTAGTTCAGCCATTCCTCGGGTAGCGGGCGCTTGGACCAGTCGGCCGCGCCGTGGCCCTTGGCCAGTCCGGACCCCAGCAGTCGCTCGACCATCGTCGCCAGGTTCACCCGCTCGAAACCGGCCAGCCGCCCGGCGAGCTCGGTGTCATACAGAGCCGGCGGCCGCAGGCCGACCTCCGCGAGGCAGGGCAGGTCCTGGTCGGCGGAATGCAGGATCCATTCGTCTTCGCTCAGCACCTCGGCGACGGGCCGCAGCGCCTCCACCGGGTCGGCCCCGTGGCTGACCGGGTCGATGAGCACCGTGCCGGCGCCGGCCCGGCGGATCTGAATCAGGTAGGCCCGGTTGGAGTACCGGAACCCCGACGCCCGCTCGGCGTCCACGGCGAACGGTCCGCGCCCACGCTCCAGGAGCTTCGCGGCCTCCTGGATCTGCCGGGCGGTCACCGAGAGGTCGGGAATTCCTTCGGCAGGGTGCAGCAGCGGCGTGGGCTGGGGTTCGGGATTGTCGGGCTCGCTGTTGTCGGGCGCAGTGCTGCCGGGCCCGGGGGCATCCGGTTCGCACATGTCAGGCGCGTGACCGGGAGCTCAGATCGGTGACGCCGGTCGGCGGGAGGCCCGCCGCGTGTTCCAGTACCTCACAGAAGGCTTCGACGTGGACGCCGACTTGCGGCGTGGTCGCCGTCCACGACGCCCGCAGCTCCAGTTGGTGGGCGCGCGGGGGCCCGGAGATGTCCCCGTAGCGCACTGACGTGGTGGCGGTGACGGTGCCGCCCAGGGCGGTGACCTGCTCCATCCGGGACTCGAGCGCGTCCACCAGCCAGCTCCAGGCGACCTCGGGCAGCAGGGGGTCGACGGCCTCGCTGGGGTCCAGGTCGGCCTGGATGTAGGCGACCAGCCGGATGGTGCCGTCCCACGCGTCGGCGCCTTCCGGGTCGTACAGCAGGATGAGTCGGCCGAAGGCGTCGCCGTCGGACC
>NZ_LZIX01000165.1:0-2358 GCF_001666955.1 Mycobacterium sp. E735
TCGTGAACAGCGCCGACGGGTCGATCGCCGACGTCCAGCGCCAGCCGCTGCCGGCCGACGACGAGGCCGCGGTGGCCGCCTCCAGCGCGGGCTTGATCAGCGGGATGTCGATGCCCGAGCCGACTACAAACACGCCGTCCGGCCGTGTCTCCAGCGTCTCCGCGTGAGACACCATGCTGGCCAGCTGGGCCACCGCGGCCTCGTCGTCGGCCGGCAGCGGCTGGCGCTGGACGTCGGCGATCGACCCGTCGGCGCTGTTCACGACCGCCAGAGTGGCGGTGTCCGGCTCGATGTACAGCAGGGCAGTTTGTGAGTAGTTGGTCTGGCTGCCCACCGCTTGCGCGAGGGCGGCCGCGGCCAGGAAGGCCGAGACCAACATCACGTTCTCCACCTTGTGGGCGGCCAGTGCGTCCCGCAGTGCGGCGGCCTCGATCGGGTCCGTGAATGTGACGCCGGTCGATGCCAATTGGTAGCCGCCCTCGGCCGCGCCCTGACGGGTGCCCAGGATCGCGGAGACTACCTGGTTGGCCGCGCTGAGCGTTGCCGCGTCGTCTTCGGGCGGAACGTCGAAATTGTCTTCGTCGACGGTGGCGCCTTCGCCATTCTGGCCTTCGACCAGCACCATTCGGACTGCCGTCGGCGCCATCGACACGCCAAGTACCGTGTCCAAAGCTCCTCCATCGTTCGATTGCTAGCGCTGATGATGAGAACGTGGCCGCCGCACCCCGCGAAAACGCCAGAGGTCACTTAGTCCCCACCGTGTTTTCCCCTAGTGTCCCGATTTTACGCGTGTTCGGCACCCGGCGGGCGGGCTAGGGGACAGGGATGCCGTGGCCGCCCAGGTGCCGATGCAGCCAGTCGTCCCACTGATCGCTGTGGGACGGGCCGGGTCCGGGTTGGGGCGATGCCGGCGGGGGCGGGACGACCGGGACGGATGCCGGCGGCGGGGGCGCCGACGGGGGTGGTGGTGGCGCCTGGACTGCCGGGGCGACGACGTTTTGGGTGATGTCGGGGCGCTGATGCGCGTGGGGCCGGATGTCGAAGGCCAGCGCCAGCGAGAGCGCCAGGACACCGCCGACGAATACCAGGGTCGCGGCGACGACGGCCAGCACCGGCTTCCGGCTGCGCCGATCGCCCCGGTCCGCCGCGGACTCGGCTCCCCGGGCGGCCGCGTCGCCCGCTTCGGCGCTGTACGCGAGCTCGCGCCCGCCCGTCGCGGGTTGTCCTGCGTAGGGCATCGCGATCGTCGACGGCGCCCCCAGGTGGGCGTTGGCCGCCGCCAGCGAGGCGCCGCGGGCCAGCGCCATCTCGGGTTCCTCGGGGGTGGTCACCGACAGCGAGGTCGCCGACTCGAGCGCCGGCTTGATGTACGGGATGTCGACGTCCGAGCCCACCAGGAACAGCCCGTCCGGGCGCGCCCTCATCGATTCGGCGCCCGAGGCCAACGCGGCCAGCTGCGCCAGCGCCGCCCCGTCGCTGCTGGGCAGCGCATGCCGGCGCACGTCGGCGACCGAACCGTCGGCGGTGTCGACGACGGCCAGCGTCGCGGTGCTGGGCTCGACGAACAGCAGCGCGGTGCGCGCGCAGTTGGTGGCACTGCCCGCGGCCTGCGCCAGCGCCGCGGCAGCCATCACGCCGGACACCAGCATGACGTCCTCGATCTTGCGCTCCGCCAACGCATTTCGAAGCGCGGCCGCCTCGGCTTGATCCGTCCACGTCACGCCGCTCGATTTCACCCGATAGCCACCCGCGGCCGCGCTTTCCCGTGTGCCGAGAATCGCGTCGACCACGCGGTCCGCCGCGGCCACCGCCGTTGTCTGATCGGCGAGTTCAAAGCCGTCCTGGTCGACGGTCACTCCGCCGGCAGCTTCGCCTTCGACGAGCACCATGCGGACCGTCTCGGGCGCCATAGACACGCCAAGTACGACGTCCACCGCTCCTCCAAGTCGTCCAAATCGATTGCGTGTCGTGCGGGGACAGCTGTGTTCCCGCCGCGGGGCATCATCGCTTTCCAGAATTGGCCGGACGGATTTTCGACGCGATCACGGCCCCACACCCCGTCGCCACCCTAGCGCGCGAAGTTGGACGCGTCCGGCAGCCGCGAAGCGCTATTTGTGCCCGCCGCCGCCACCGCCGCTGTGGCCACCGCCGCCGCCACCACCGCCGAAGCTGCCGCCACCGCCACCGCTGTGGCCGCCGCCGAAGCCGCCGCCCCCACCGAGTCCGCCGCCACCACCGAGGCCGCCGCACGTGTCGGCCCCGCCACCTGTGCTGCCCCAACCGCCGGTGCACGTCCCCGAACCGCCACAGACCGGCGGCACGGGGCCCCAGTGGCCGCCGCACCAGACTCCGCCCGGG
>NZ_LZIX01000166.1:0-20499 GCF_001666955.1 Mycobacterium sp. E735
CATGCGCGACGGCCTCGGCCTGCGGCTCGAGCTCAAGCTGCACGACCCGCGGGACAGCAACGTGCGGCTCGTCGGCGCGCTGCGTCGCCCCGCGGAGTCCGTGCCGCACGACCAACCGGGCCGCGGGTTGACGATGGCCGCCGAGCACTTCCTGTTCGCCAACCCCGAGCTCGACCAGGTGGCCGCGATCAACGCCCGCTACCCGGGCATGGCCGCGCCGCCGGTGCGGCTGCTGCCGACCAACCTCGCGCCGGAGGCGCTCGGCGCACTCTATCGCGGCACGGAGCAGGTGGTCATCGGCCAGCGCGAGGAGGACCTGGCGCCCGTCGTCGTCAACTTCGCCGACGAGCCGCTGCTGATGGTGTTCGGCGACAGCAAATCCGGCAAGACCACGTTGCTGCGCCACATCATTCGCACCATCCGCGAGCACTCCACGCCCGATCAGGTGGCCTTCACGGTGCTGGATCGCCGGCTGCACCTTGTCGACGAGCCGTTGTTCGCCGACAACGAGTACACCGCCAACGTCGACCGCATCATCCCGGCGATGTTGGGGCTGGCGAACATCATCGAATCGCGGCGTCCCCCGGCCGGGTTGTCGCCCGGGGAGCTGGCCCGGTGGGCATACGCCGGCCACACCCACTACCTGATCATCGACGACGTCGACCAGATACCGGACGCGCCGGCGATGAGCGGCCCGTACGTCGGGCAGCGGCCATGGACGCCGTTGATCGGAATCCTTTCGCAGGCGGCCGATCTGGGGCTGCGGGTGATCGTCACGGCGCGGGCGACCGGATCCGGGCACGCCCTGATGACCAACCCGCTGCTGCGCCGGTTCAACGACTTGCAGGCGACCACGCTGATGCTGGCGGGCAACCCGCAGGACAGCGGCAAGATCCGGGGCCAGCGCTTCGGCCGGCTGCCCGCGGGGCGGGCGATCTTGTTGGGCGACAGCGACATTCCGACGTACGTGCAGTTGGTCAACCCGCTGGTGGGTGAGGCCGCGATGTTTGGTGAAAGGGGAGAGTCATGACGTTGCGAGTGGTTCCCGAGGGCCTGGCCGCGACCAGCGCCGCGGTGGAGGCGCTGACGGCGCGGCTGGCGGCCGCGCACGCGGCGGCCGCGCCGGCCATCACCGCGGTGGTGCCGCCCGCGGTGGATCCGGTGTCGCTGCAGACCGCGCTCGGCTTCAGCGCACAGGGTCAAGAGCACGCCGCCGTCGCCGCCCAGGGCGTGGAAGAGCTCGGCCGCGCCGGCGTGGGCGTCGGCGAGGCCGGCGTCAGCTATCTCGCCGGGGACGCATCGGCCGCGGCGACGTACGGGTTCTAAGGGCGCCCGACAATGACGTCCCCCGTTGCGCCCCTTTGGATGGCTTCGCCACCCGAGGTGCATTCGACGCTGCTGAGCGCCGGTCCCGGGCCGGGGCCGCTGTTGGCGGCCGCCAGCGCGTGGACCGCGCTGAGCACCGAATACGCAACGGCGGCAGCCGAACTCACCGGGGTGGTGGGCCAGGCCCAGGCGGGGTCCTGGGAGGGGCCGACGGCCGAGCAGTACGCGGCCGCGCACGCCCCGTACCTGGCGTGGCTGCAGCAGGCCAGCGCCGACAGCGCGGGCGTGGCCGCGCAGCACGAGATCGCGGCCGCGGCGTACACCGCCGCCCTGACGGCCATGCCGACACTGGGCGAGCTCGCCGCCAATCACACCGTCCACGGGGTGTTGGTGGCGACGAACTTTTTTGGCATCAACACGATTCCGATCGCGTTGAACGAGGCCGACTACGCGCGGATGTGGGTCCAGGCCGCGACCGTCATGGGCGCCTATCAGGCCACCTCGGGCGCAGCGCTCGCGTCCGCGCCGCGCAGCACCCCGGCGCCGGCCATCGTGCGGCCGGGCGGGGAGTCGAACGACGCCGCGGTCAACGCCGCGCAGAACACCTCCAACCCCGCGAACGCGATCTCCGACTTCTTCCAGCAGCTGGCCAAGTTCCTGCAGGACTTCTTCCAGAACATTCAGCAGCTGTTGCAGAACATCTTCTCGAACCTCCCGGCGTTGCTGGCCGCCAACGGCCCGCTGCTGTTCTTCGTCGCCTACCAGGTGTTCTTCAACGCCGTCGGCTGGCCGACCTGGGGCGCGATCCTGACCGCGCCCTTCCTCATCCCGCTGCTGCTCGGCATCGGCCTGAGTTCCCTGCTCACCGCGCCCGCCGAGATCGCCCCGGTGGCGGCGGGAGCCGCCGCGGCGCCGCTGGTCGCCTCGACCAAGCCGGCGTCACTGCTGCCGGCGGTCGCGCTGGCCCCGACGGTGGCGACTCCCGCTGGGGCGCCGGCCACTTCGGTCGCGGCGGGTACCGGTACCGCTCCCGCCCCGGCGCCCGCGCCGGCGCCGAGCACCCTGGCCTACCTGGTCGCCTACGGCGGTGACCCGGAGACCGGCGTGGGACCGACGGTGGGTGGCCGTGGTGGCGCCAAAGCGCCGGCGGCGACCATCCCGGCGGCCGGCGCGGCCGCGGCCAGCCGGGCGGAGGCGCGCGCGCGGCGGCGCCGCCGGGCCACGCTGCGGGACCACGCCGACGAGTTCGCGGACATGGATTCCGACATCGGCGTGCCCCCGGACTACGACGACGACGATGAGCGACTGGCCGCGGCGGTGGCATCCGGTGCCGGGGCCGGGACGCTGGGCTTCGCCGGCACCGCGCGGAAGGCGAACACCTTCCGGGCGGCCGGTTTGACCAAGCTCACCGACGGCGAATTCGGCAGCGGCCCAAAGATGCCGATGATGCCCGGCACCTGGGACCACGACCCGGCGCGCCCGACCGAGCCCAGGGAAGGGGGATAAGGCAGTCAGCCCGATGCTCGTCAGTCACCGAAACCCCATGAGACCGCAGAGAAAGGAAGCACCATGAGTATGTTGGACGCCCACATCCCGCAGTTGGTGGCCGCGCAGTCGGCCTTCAGTGCCAAGGCGGCGTTGATGCGCAGCACCATCAGTCAGGCCGAGCAGGAGGCCATGTCGGCACAGGCGTTCCACCAGGGCGAGTCCTCGGCCGCGTTCCAGGCCGCGCACGCCCGCTTCGTCGAGGCCGCCGCGCGGGTCAACACCCTGCTCGACATCGCCCAGGCCAACCTCGGCGACGCCGCGGGAACCTACGTCGCCGCCGACGCCGCCGCGGCGTCCGGCTACAACGCCTTCTGATCGAGCTTCAGCCGCCAACAACCGCGAAAGGACTTCTCATGTCCCAAATCATGTACAACTACCCGGCGATGTTGAGCCACGCCGCCGACATGGCCGGCTACGCCGGCACGCTGCAGGGGCTGGGTTCGGACATCGCCAGCGAGCAGGCCACGCTGTCCAACGCCTGGCAGGGCGACACCGGTATGACCTACCAGGCCTGGCAGGCCCAGTGGAACCAGGCGATGGAAAGCCTCGTGCGGGCCTACCAGTCGATGGCCAGCACCCACGAGGCCAACACCACGTCCATGCTCGCCCGGGACCAGGCCGAAGCCGCCAAGTGGGGCGGTTAGTTCCTGTCAGATGAGTGCTGAGCCCAACGCCGTCGAGCTGACGGTCGATCACGCCTGGTTCATAGCGGAAACCATTGGGGCGGGTAGCTTCCCGTGGGTGCTGGCGATCACCTCGCCCTACACCGATGCCACGCAACGCCAGGCGTTCCTCGACCGTCAGCGAGCCGAGCTGACCCGGATGGGTCTGGTATCGGAGGGCGGCACCATCAATCCGACGGTGGCCGACTGGATCAGGGTGGTGTGCTTCCCGGAGCGGTGGCTCGACCTGCGCTACGTGGGGCCCGCCAAGGACACCGGCACCGGCGAATTGCTGCGCGGCATCGTGGCTCAGCGTCCCGCGACCAGCGTCAAGACCGTCGTCGCGCTGCGCAGCGCGCAGCTGATCACGTTCACCGCCATGGACATCGACGACCCGCGCGCGCTGGTTCCGGTGCTGAGCGTCGGGCTGGCACAACAACCGCCGGCCCGATTCGACGAGTTCAGCATGCCGACCCGCGTCGGGGCGCGGGCCGACGAGCGGCTGCGCTCGGGCGCCTCGCTGGCCGAAGTCGTTGATTACCTGGGCATCCCGCAGTCGGCCCGGTCGGTGGTGGAGTCGGTGTTCAACGGCCCGCGCAGCTACGTCGAGATCGTCGCCGGCTGCCGCCGCGACGGCAGGCACGCCATCACCGAGGTGGGGATGAGCATCGTCGACGCCGCCGCGGGCCGCGTGCTGGTGAGCCCGTCGCGCGCCTTCGACGGCGAATGGGTGTCGACCTTCGCCCCCGGCACACCGTTCGCGATCGCCCTGGCGATCGAACAGCTGACCGCTTTACTGCCGGAGTCCGAATGGTTCTCCGGCCACCGCTTGGCCCGAGATTTCACCGCGCAACACGCGTAACCCCAACGGAAAAGAGAGCAACGATGTTTCAGGTATGGCCCCAGCGTCCTTCGAGGGTCCGGTGACGTCCGGCGCCGTCATGCCGATCGTCCGCGTGGCAATCCTCGCGGAAAGCAGGCTGACGGAAATGGCGTTGCCCGCCGAGCTGCCGCTGCGTGAGATCCTGCCCGCGGTCCAGCGTCTGGTGGTTCCTTCGGCGTCGAACGGCGAATCCGACGACACGGCCCGGGGCGCCGCCGACCTCGGTGACGCGACCCAACTGAGCCTCGCGCCCATCGGCGGCGCGCCGTTCAGCCTGGACGCCAGCCTGGACACGGTCGGGGTTGTGGACGGTGACCTGTTGGCGCTGCAGCCGGTGCCGGTCGGCCAGGCGGCCCCCGGGATCGTCGAGGACATCGCCGATGCGGCCATGATCTTCTCGACCTCGCGGCTGAAGCCCTGGGGCGCAGCGCATATCCAGCGCGGGGCGCTGGCCGCGGTGATCGCGGTCGCGTTCCTGGCCACCGGGCTCTCGGTCACCTACCGCGTCACCACCGGCGCGCTGGCCGGGCTGGTCGCCGTCAGCGCGATCGCGGCCCTGACCGCGATCGCCGGCCTGCTCGTCGCGGCCCGCTCGCCGCGCACCGCGACGGCGTGCTCGATCGCCGCGCTGGTGCCCATCGGCGCCGCCCTTTCGTTGGCCGTGCCCGGACGGTTCGGGCCGGCGCAGATCATGCTCGCCGCTGCGGGGGTCACCGCGTGGTCGCTCATCGCGCTCATGGTGCCCAGCGCCGAGCGTGAGCGCATCGTCGGGTTCTTCACCGCGACCGCGGTGGTGGGGGCCGGGGTGTTGCTGGCGGCGGGCGCCGAGGTGCTGTGGCACCTGCGGCCACTCGCCATCGGCTGCGGCCTGATCGTCGCGGCGCTGCTGGTCACCATCGAGGCGGCGCAGCTCTCCGCGCTCTGGGCGCGTTTCCCGTTGCCGGTCATCCCGGCGCCCGGTGACCCCACGCCGTCGGCGCCGTCGCTGCGGGTGCTCGAGGACCTGCCGCGGCGCGTGCGGACCGGCGACGCCCACCAGAACGGATTCATCGCCGCCGCAGTGGTTCTCAGCGTCCTGGGCTCCGTGGCGATCACCCTGCGCCCCGAGGCGTGCAGCGGGGTGGGCTGGTACGTGGTGGGCGCCACCGCGGCGACGTCCGTGCTGCGCGCGCGGGTGTGGGATTCGGCGGCGTGCAAGGCGTGGCTGCTGGCCCAGCCGTACCTGACCGCCGGTGCGCTGCTGGTGCTCTACACCGCGACCGGACGCTACGCCGCCGCCCTGGGCGCCGCGCTGGTGCTCGTCGCGCTGACCCTGGTGTGGGTGGTGGTGGCGCTCAACCCGCAGATCGCCGAGCCGGAGAGCTATTCGCTCCCGGTGCGACGGCTGGTGGGCTTCGTCGCGGCCGGGCTCGACGCGTCGCTCATCCCCGCCATGGCATTCCTGGTCGGCATCTTCACCTGGATACTCAATCGATGATCCGATCCGGATCGGCTTGTCTCGCCGCGGCTTTGGCGGCCGTGCTGTGGACGTGTCCGTCGGCGATGGCCATCGAAGCGCCGAAGGTCGATCCGGGTGTCCCGCCGCCCAGCGGGGCCCCGGGCGCCGTGCAGCCGATGGAGCAGCGCGGTCCGTGCACCGTCTCCGGGGTGATCCCCGGCAGTGACCCCGCGGCCGCCACACCCAGCCAGGCCACGCTGAATCTGCCCGGCGCATGGCAATTCTCGCGCGGAGAGGGCCAGCTGGTGGCGGTGCTCGACACCGGGGTGCGGCCGGGTCCGCGCCTGCCCAACGTCGACCCGGGCGGTGACTTCGTCGAGGCGACCGACGGGCTGACCGACTGCGACGGCCACGGCACCCTGGTGGCCGGGCTCATCGCCGGCCAACCGGCTGACGACGGCTTCGCCGGCGTGGCGCCCGCGGCGCGGGTGGTCTCGATCAGGACGACGTCGGCCAAGTTCTCGCCGCGGACGCCCGGGGGAGACCCGCTGATGGCGCGGGCGGCGCTGGACGTCACCACGCTGGGCCGCGCGATCGTGCGTGCGGCCGACCTCGGCGCCCGGGTGATCGACATCTCCACGCTCACCTGCCTGCCCGCCGACCGGCCGGTCGATCAGGCCGCGCTCGGCGCCGCGATCCGTTACGCGGCGGTGGACAAGGACGCGGTGATCGTGGCCGCCGCGGGCAACACCGGAGCGACCGGATCGGTGGGCGGCGGAACCTCCTGCGAGTCCAACCCGCTCACCGACCTGAGCCGCCCGGACGACCCGCGCAACTGGGCGGGCGTCACCTCGGTCTCCATCCCGTCGGTGTGGCAGCCCTACGTGCTGTCGGTGGCCTCCCTGACGCCGGATGGCCAGCCGTCGAAATTCACCATGGCGGGGCCGTGGGTGGGGATCGCGGCGCCCGGGGAACGCATCGTGTCGGTCGGCAACGCCGACGGCGGCGGCCTGGCCAACGGACTGCCCGACGAACACCAGCAGCAGGTCGCGCTGAGCGGCACCAGCTATGCGGCCGGCTACGTCGCCGGCGTCGCGGCGCTGGTCCGCAGCAAGTACCCCGACCTCAACGCCACGCAGGTCATCCATCGCATCACCGCCACCGCGCTGGGCGGCGCACGCGCGCCCTCCAACGTCGTCGGCACCGGCAGCGTGGACCCGGTGGCAGCCCTGACCTGGCAACTGCCCGCGGGCAACCAACCGCCCGCCGCACAGGTCAAACCCGTCGCCGTTCCGCCGGCGCCCGCGCCCAAGGACACCACCCCCCGGACCGTCGCGCTCCTCGGAACCGCCGCGCTGGCTGTGCTCGTCGCAGTCGCGGGCGCGATCGCCGCCACGGCCACCCGCCGACGAAAGGACCACACCCCGTGAGCCCCCAGCGCTGGATGCCAATCCCCGGACCCGGCCGAATCACGCTGGCGCTGTTGGCCGTCGTGCCCGCGGTGATGGCCTACCCCTGGCGGTCACCCCGTGATTACTGGTTGCTCGGGATGGCCGCCGCCGTGGTCGTCGTGTTGTTCGGTTCCTGGCGCGGCTTGTATTTCACCACCCTGGCGCGCCGCCGGCTGGCGATCATCGGGCGCGGCGAGACCGCGGCCGAATCCGATTCGGCCACGGCGACGACAGCGCTGCTGCGGATCGGCGTGCCGGGCGGCGACGCCGACGTGCTGCCATTGCCGTTGATCGCCGGCTACCTGGACCGCTACGGCATTCGGGCGCACAAGATCCGGATCACGAACCGGGACAACGCATCCGACCCATCGAGGCGCGAGACGTGGATTGGTCTCACGATTTCGGCCACTGAGAACCTGGCCGCGCTGCGGGCGCGCTCGGCACGCATCCCGCTGCACGAGACCGCGCAGGTGGCGGCGCGCCGGCTCGCCGACCACCTGCGGGAGCTCGGCTGGGACGTCACCATCGTCGCGCCCGACGACGTTCCCCGGTTGCTCACCTCCAACCCCCGCGAGAGCTGGTCCGGGGTGCAGCGTGGGGCCTCGGATTACCTAGCGGCATACCAGATCCCGGTCGGGGAGGGGCTGGCGGCCACCCTCGAGGCGATCAGGGAGCATCCGGCGCGCGAGACGTGCACCGCGCTGGAGTTCGCCGGTGACGGGACGCACCACACCGTCGCGGCCGCCTGCGCCTTCCTGACCGACACGCCGCCGGAGCGGATCGCCGCGCCGGCGGGGCTGGTACCGGAGCGCGGCAATCACCGGCCCGCGCTGCAGGCACTGGATTTGTTGTCCACCCGGCGGCTCGACGGTCACGCCAAGGTGGCGGCGGGCTTGCTGGCGCAGCTGGACTGGCCGACCCCGGTGCGCGCGGATTCGGTCGCCGAAGCCGCTAGAACATGACGGTCTGCAAAAACGCGGTCATCCGGCGCAGGTAGTCGAGCTGGCTCACGTGCAGCACGTGACTGCCCGGAAACCAGTGCAGCGCACAGCGATCCCAGTGTTCCCACAACTGGACGGCGTGCTGCGGTGGCGCCATCCGATCGCCGAGCCCGGTGATGATCATCCGCCGATCCTTGCTCGGCAGCGGCCGGTAGTTCAGCGGGCTGTGGTAGGACAGCCCGTCGGATAACTCCGCGTGGCTGATGCGGGACAGGCGCAGCCCGAGTCGCACGAGCTTGTTGGCCGGGAACCATTCGTCGAACAGGTTCGCCGGGGCGACGACGGGACAGTTCGGGATGACGGCTTCGAGCCGGTCGTCGACGGAGGCCACCAGCGCCGAGGTGTAGCCACCCAGCGATATGCCGGTCAGCGCGATGCGGTCGACCCCGGTGCCGTGCAGGTAGTCGATGACGGACCGGAAGTCGTGCACGGCCTGGGCCATCGCCTCGGCGAAACCGCTCAGGCCGCCGGCGAAATAGCCGAAACCGCTGAACGGCGAAAGCTTTTCGGCCCGCTTGCCGTGAAATGGCAAGGTGTACAACAGCACGTCGTAGCCGGAGCGGTAATACCAGGGCAGCGCGAAGAACCGCCCGTTGGCCAGGTACGACGATCCCATGAAGCCGTGGATGACACACAGCGTGGGGCGTGGCCCGTCGTCGTGGCGCCAGTGCTGGGCGCGCACGGTGTTGTTGGATCTGAAGGCGGACCACTGCGGGCGCATCGCGGGGTTGATCGCCCTGAAGCTGCTTGGGAACGCGATGTTTTCCACCGTCCCGCCCGCGACCCACTCGGTCAGTGGGCTGGCCCGCCGCGACGACACCCGCGGCGGCTCGGTCGGCGCGGGAAACGACTTCACCGGATCGCGTTGCGCGCCCAGCCCGGCGTAGAAGCTCAGGTTGGCGCGCTCGGCGCGGGCATCGGCGTGCCGCAGGGACGCGGCGACGACGGCGGGTGCCACCGTCGCGGTGAGCAGTGACGACACCCAGGTGCGCAGCGCCAGGTCGCCGATGGCCGAGCCCTCGACTACCATGCGCTGGCGGGGGGACAGCGCCGAATTCGGGGGCAAGCCGCCGTCGTCGACCGGGACGTCCGCGCCTTCGAAGGCGGCGGGAATCGGCGGTTCAATCGAAGTGTTGGGCGCCACGAACGCCGATGCTAACCGGCCGGCGCGGCGGCCGGGGCCACTTGGGCGGCGGGGCCGCATGCGGTAATACCGTTTGTCTATCTCCCCGGCTGGCGGCGGCGCTTTGATCAGGAGGACCGACATGTGGGATCCCGATGTCTACCTGGCCTTTGCGGACCATCGCAGCCGGCCCTTCTACGACCTGCTGTCCCGGGTGGGGGCGGAGCGGGCCCGGCGGGTGGTCGACCTCGGCTGCGGCCCCGGCCACCTGACCGAGTACCTGTCCCGGCGCTGGCCGGACGCGGTGATCGAGGCGATGGACAGCTCGCCGGAGATGGTCGCCGCCGCGAAGGAACGCGGCATCGACGCAGTGATCGGCGACCTGCGGGACTGGAAACCCAAGCCCGATACCGACGTCGTGGTCAGCAACGCCGCGCTGCACTGGGTGCCCGAGCACGCCGACCTGCTGGTCCGGTGGGCGGGCGAGCTGCCGCCCGGATCATGGATCGCCGTCCAGATTCCCGGCAACTTCGAGACGCCGTCGCACGCCACGGTGCGCACCCTGGCCCGTCGGGAGCCCTACGCAAAGGTGATGCGGGACATACCATTTCGCGTCGGCGCGGTGGTGCAGCCGCCGATCCAGTACGCAAACCTGCTGCTGGACGCCGGGTGCAAAGTCGACGTCTGGGAGACCACCTACCTGCACCAGCTGGGCGGGGAGAACCCGGTGCTGGAATGGATCACCGGGACGGCGCTGGTTCCGGTGCGCGAGCGGCTCGGCGACGAAGACTGGGAACGGTTCCGCGAGGAGCTCATCCCGCTGCTGGACGACGCCTACCCGCCCCGGTCCGACGGGACCACGATCTTCCCGTTCCGGCGGGTGTTCATCGTCGCCGAGGTCGGCGGTTCCCGGCGGTCCGGCGGCTAACCGCTCGCCTGTTCCTCGATGCCGCGGTCGGCGGCGAGCGCAGACCGGGCGGTCGGTTTCACCCGATGAATGTGCAGATACGTCTCGGTGTACCGGGCCGAGATGCGGGTGCCGGCGAACTCCGACGGGATTACATCACCCGTACGCTGACGCCAATCATGAAGCCGCACAGCCAAATCGGCCGCGATTTCGTCGGCGTCGGCGTCGCCGGCGGCCAGCAGGTTGGTGGTCTCGGTGGGGTCGGCGCGCAGGTCGTAGAGCTCACGCTGCGGGCGTGGGCCGGTGATGAACGGCGCGACGGCTGCCCCCGACGGGCTCTCCTCGATATCCAACGGCAGGTCGAGCAGCGGCCGCGGGGCGTAATTCTCGATGTAGCTGTATTCCTTGGTGCGAATCGCGCGGATGGGATCGAACGAGTCGTGATAGGTCTTCGTCGTGTATACGTGGTCCCGGACCGGCACGGTGTGCGGGTCGGGCGCGAGGAGGGCGCGGGCGTGCGATACGCCCTCGACGTCGGCCGGAACGTCCACGCCCAGCAGGCCCAGCAGCGTCGGCAGCAGGTCAACGCCGCTGAACAGCTCGTCGTAGACCCGCGGGGGCAGCGCCCGGCCGGTCGGGGGCCTGATGATCATGCCGATGCCGGTTCCCGCGTCATAGAGCGTGGACTTGGCGCGGGGAAACGCTGGGCCGTGGTCGGTGAAGAACACCACCCAGGTGCTGTCATCGAGTCCCGACTCGGCCAGCGTGTCCAGCAGGCGGCCGACGGCGGCATCGGCCGTCGTGATCGACCCGTAGAAGCTGGC
Organism: Mycobacterium sp. E735; assembly: GCF_001666955.1. NCBI lineage: Bacteria > Bacillati > Actinomycetota > Actinomycetes > Mycobacteriales > Mycobacteriaceae > Mycobacterium > Mycobacterium sp. E735. The sequence continues at coordinate 11,164 of NZ_LZIX01000166.1, forward strand.
CAGGTCGTCGCGCACCTCGGGGGTGTCGGGTAGGTAGTCGGGCGGGTCGACCCCGGCGCTGTCCGCCGGCTCGTAACGGTCCCGGGGATAGGGCCGATGCGTCTCGAAGAACCCGGCGGTCAATAGGAACGGTTGGCCCGCGAGGTCTTCGGTGCCGTCTCGCAGCCAGTCGGAGGCCCGGTCCACCACGTATTCGCAGTAGGAGTTCGAGACGTCGAACTCGTCGAAGCCCAGTCGCTGGGGGTAGGAGGTCTCGTGCTGCATGCCGAAAAGCGCTGAGTACCAACCCGCATCGGTCAGTATCTGGGGCAGGGTGCGCACGCCGCTTCGGTATTCCCAGCCGTGATGCGCCAGCCCGATCAGGCCGTTGCTCTGCGGGTAGCGGCCGGTGAACAGCGACCCGCGCGACGGCGAGCACAGCGGCGCCGTGGCATGCGCCCTGGTGAACCGGATGCCCTCGGCGGCAAGGCGGTCCAGGCGGGGGCTGTCGACGTCCGGGTGCCCGTAGACGCCTAGGTAGCGGCCCAGATCGTGCCAGTGCACGATCAAGACGTTGTCTTTCCGGTCGGCTTCTTCGCCCGGCGCCAATTGCGTCACCTCTCAACTCGCCCGCGACCGGCGACGATACCGCAGCTAGTCGGGCGAAGGCGCAGGGATCCGACTCCAGCGGTTCTCGCAGACGAACTCCGACAGTGGCCGGGCGACAGCCCAGCCGTCGAGTTCCAACGCCGGCCGATCGGGGAATTCCGGCACCGGGCCCAGGCACAGGATGGCCACCGGCTCCGCCCCCGGGGGCATGTCGAGCAACGACGCCAACCGCTGCGGATCGAACAGCGAAACCCAACCCATGCCAAGGCCTTCGGAGCGCGCGGCCAGCCACAGATTCTGGATCGCGCACGAGACCGACGCGAGGTCCATCTGCGGCAGTGTCCGGCGGCCGAACACATGCTTGTCCCGGTCGTCGCACAGGGCCACCACGAGCAGCTCGGCGCACTCGAGGATGCCTTCGACTTTCAGCGCGAGAAACTCCTCGGCCCGCTCGCCCAGGGCCGCGGCGGTGAGCGGGCGCTCCTCGTCGACGAGTGCGTGAATGCGCCGCCGCAGCGAGTCGTCGGTGATCCGGACGAAGCGCCAGGGCTGCATCAGGCCGACGCTGGGCGCCGCGTGGGCCGCCTGCAGCAGGCGCGCCAGCACGGCCTCGTCCACCGCCGCGCCGGGTGAGAACTTCCGCATGTCGCGCCGTTCCGAGATCACCCGATAGACGGCCCGGCGCTCCTGCGGGCTGAAGGCCTGCTCGCTCACGGGAGTCATCGTAGGAAATCCGCGTTAGCGTGAACCGTGTCCGCGACACGCACCGGGTGAACACCCAGGAAAGGAGTGTTCCGTGAAGCCCTTTGACCTACTCGACCGGCCGCCCACCGACGGGGCCGCGGGTCGCGTGTACGGCGAGCCCTATCAGACACCGGACGGCACCACCGTCATCCCCGTGCTCAAACCGCTCGGCGTCTTCGTCGTCCACAACGGCGAAGCCTCCTGGAAGCCCGCCGTGGACGGGAACCGCATCGCGCTGATCGGGGTGATCACCGGCCTGCTGGCGGCGGTGATCGGCAGCCTGGCGGTGCTGCGCCAGCCGCCCTGGCCGCGGATGACGATCACGGACTATAGGTAACGCCGACCGCACGGAACACGTACTCGGGCGGCATGTCGAAGGCCAGGGACCGGCGCGGCAGGCCGCTGAGCACCTCGTCCGGAATGGCCGCCTTGTAGTGCAGCGACAACTCGCCGCTGAACTTCGGGTCGACCTTCGCGACGTCGACGTCGACCTGCAGGCCCGTCGACGAGATCTCGACCCGCGCCGCGCCGGTCTGCGGCGCGTCCCAGCGAACGTCGACGGTCGGGCCGGCCAGCCGCGGCAGCATGGACAGCGTGGCCAGCACCCGCTCGGAGGTGAACGCCAGCGAGCCCGTGTAGCTGGCGACACTGTGCGGCAATCGCACGCCCGGGATGGCGCCCTTGAAGCGCCGGGTCACCGCCACGAAGTCGGCGAGGTAGCGCACGCCTTCCGCCTCGAGCTGCGCGTAGACGTCGTCGGGCAGCTTGCCGATGCCGAGCAACCTGCGGACAAATACGGCCATGACGCCAGTATGGCGCGGGCCGGGCGACAGCGTGGTCGGGCCGCCGGACGCTGCGCGGAGCCCGGCTGGTATCCGTGGGATATGACCCGAGCGCGGACCATGCCGGCCCTGTGCGTCGCCCTGGTCGCGGCGGCCGTCTACGCGCTGATGTGGGCGGGCTACTCGCAGCACTGGCACTGGCAGCAGCGCCTGGATTGGTCGCTGCTGAACGCCGCGCGCGACGGCGCCGTCAAACACCCCTTGTGGGTGCGATTCTGGGCGGACGTCTCGTTCGCGCTGGGCCCGGTCCCGTTGCGCGTGCTCGGCGCGGTGGCGGCGACCGGCGCCCTGGTGGCGCGCCGGGTGCGGGCGGGGTTGTTGCTGCTGGCCTGCGCGCCGCTCAGCGGGCTCGTGACGGTCGCGGCCAAGGCGCTGGTGGACCGGCCGCGGCCGTCGACCATGCTGGTGCCCGCGGCCGAGACGTCGTTTCCGTCCGGGCACGCACTGGAGGTGACGGCCGCGCTGCTCGCGGGGTTGTCGTTGGTGTTGCCGACGATGAACCGGCTGATGCGCACCGTCGCGGCCGCGATGGTCGCCCTGAGCGTGTTGGCGGCAGGCGTCTCGCGGGTGGCGCTGAACGTGCATTACCCGTCCGACGTGCTGGCCGGCTGGGCGCTGGGTTATCTGTATTTCCTGTTGTGCGTCACGGTGATTCGTCCCCCGCGCGCGGCGCTCTCCCGAAAACCGTGCGACGCGGGCGATTTGGTCACGGCGCGGTGACCTAACCGGGTCTGAAGCTTTACTTGACCTTGCGCTGCACGGGTTCGACGATTGAGGTCATGCGCCGACTGCTCGCTTCGCTGTTCGCTTCGGCGTGCGCGTTTTTCGTGGCGCTGGCAATGGCGCCGATCAGCGGCGCGGCCGGCGCCCCCTGGTTCGCGAACGCCGTCGGCGATGCCACGCAGGTGGTTTCGGTGATGAGCACCGGCGGATCCAACGCGACGATGGACATCTATCAGCGCACGGCCGCCGGCTGGCAGGCGCTGCGGAGCGGGATTCCCACCCACGTCGGTTCGGCGGGCATGGCTCCGCAGGCCAAGAGCGGGGTGCCGGCCACCCCGATGGGGGTCTACACGCTGGACTCCGCGTTCGGCACCGCGCCCAATCCCGGCACCGGGCTCCCTTACACGCAGGTGGGGCCCAACCACTGGTGGAGCGGCGACGACCACAGCCCCACTTTCAACTCCATGCAGGTGTGCCAGAAGGCGCAGTGCCCGTTCAACACCGCCGAAAGCGAGAACCTGCAGATCCCGCAGTACAAGCACGCGGTCGTGATGGGCGTCAACAAGAACAAGACCCCCGGCGGCGGTGCGGCGTTCTTCTTCCACACCACCGACGGCAAGCCCACCGAGGGCTGCGTGGCGGTCGACGATGCTCAGCTGGTGTCGATCATGAAATGGCTGCGGCCCGGCGCGGTCATCGCCATCACCAAGTAGCGCGCGTCAGGCGTCGGTGGCCACCGCGCGACCGGGTTTGAGCGTGAAGTTCATGCCCTCCAACGACATTGTGGCGTCGTAGGTTCGGTCGTATCCGGTCCCGCAGATCTTCCAGCCGGCGTCGGTGCGCCGGTAGGTGTCGCGGTAGAAGGCGGCACCGATCAGCATGAAGTTCAAGTCGGCGACGATCACGCGGTCCTGCAGATACCAACTGCCCGTTGCCGTGTCGCCGTCGACGACGATGTCCGGATGGGTCACCCGGTGCTCGGTGATGACGTTGGCGGGCAGCGACGTACGCATGTACTCGACCAGGTCGTCGCGGTTGGTGAAGTGCAACTCGTTGCCGATCGACGGTCCGTAGTCGGCCTTGATGTCCTCGGCGAGTGTGTCGGCGAAGTCGTCCCAGTGCTTGGTGTCCAGCGCGCGCAGGTACCGGTACTTGACCTGCTTGATGGCTTCGATGTCGGCGAGATCTTGAGGGGTCATCAGGTCATTGCAGCACACGGGTCACCCGCCGCCCGCGCTCGCATCGAAGAGCCGTCGCCGAGACATAGACCACGGTCACCATGCGCGGCGTGTCGTGTGCGTGGTTTAAGTGTCGCGGCAGCCCTGCGTGTCGGACAGGTAGCGGGTCACCATGTCGATCAGAGCCCGTCGCTCCAGGCTCCAGTCGATCGCAGTCCCGGTGACCATCTGCGCCAGCACCACACCGCGCAGCGTCGCCCAGATCACCTCGGCCACACCGGCATTCGCCGGATCCGCGGTGATCAGCCGACCCAGCTGACCGATCGCGTCGTTCATCTCCAGCAGGTGCCTCCGCGGGGACTCGCCGGGCCCGCCGCGCGTCGCCCGCAGGATCTCGAGCGCCGCCATCGAAGTCGGGCTGCTGTAGCAGCCCCACGCCGTGTCGACGACCACCTCGATGCGCTCGCGCAGCGGCAGCGCGCCGACGTCGGCCGACGACAGGCTGTCGATCAGCCGGTCCACCCCGTCGTCCACGACGGCCATCAGCAGGCCGTTGCGATCGCCGAAGTGGTACTGGATGACCCCCCACGTCACGCCCGCGCGTTCGGCCACGTGCTTGGCGGTGGCGGCCGGGAAGCCCTCCTCGACGATGCAGCGGACCGTCTCGTCGATGATGCGCGCGCGGGTGTCGTCGCCGCGCTTGCGCGGCGCGCTGGTGCGCCGGGTGGGGCCGATCGAGCCCGCGGCTACCTGACCTGCGGCGATGGACATCGTTGACTTTATAACATAGTCGAGTCTATTTTTGGGCCGTGAGCCGATCCCGGTACGCGCGGTTGACGCGCGAGCAGCTGGCCGTCCTGGTTCCCGAACTGCTCCTGATCGGGCAGCTGATCGACCGCTCGGGCATGGCCTGGTGCATCAGCGCGTTCGGCCGCGACGAGATGGTGCAGATCGCGATCGAGGAGTGGGCCGGCGCCAGCCCCGTCTACACCCGGCGCATGCAGCGTGCGCTCAACTTCGAGGGCAACGACGTGCCGACGATCTTCAAGGGGCTCCAGCTCGACATCGGCGCCCCACCGCAATTCATGGACTTCCGCTACACCGTGCACGACCGCTGGCACGGCGAATTCCACCTCGACCATTGCGGGGCGCTGCTCGACGTGGAGCCGATGGGGGAGCGCTACGTCTTCGGGATGTGCCACACCATCGAGGACCCGACGTTCGACGCCACCGCGGTGGCGACCAACCCGCGCGCCCAGGTGCGCCCCATCCACCGGCCCCCGCGGACGCCGGCCGATCGCCATCCGCATTGCGCGTGGACGGTCATCATCGACGAGTCCTACCCCGAGGCCAAGAGCATTCCCGCGTTGGACATCGTTCGCCAAACCCGGGCCGCCACATGGGAACTCGATCCGATCGACCGCTCCGACGAGGGCAACGCGGACTACTCCGGTCCGCTGCTGTCCGACTTCGACTTCGCCGGCTTCTCGCATTCGGCGCTGGTCCGGATGGCCGACGAGGTCTGTCTGCAGATGCACCTGCTCTACCTGTCGTTCGCCATCGCGGTGCGCGCCCGCGCCGCCGATGACGCGCAGGCCGTGTCGGTGTGCACCCAGGGGCTCACCGGCATCGCGGGCGTGGCCGCCGAGCGCATACGCCGCGCGCTGGGACTCCCCGGCGGCATCGCGGGGGTGCTCGAGGTCCTCGAACTGCACCCATTGCTGAACCCCGCGGGCTATGTCCGCGCGGAAACGGCGGACCGGCTGGTCGTGCACCGCTCACCGGCCCACGACGATGCCGCCTGGATCGCGCTGTGTTCCCCGGGTTCCGTTCAGCCGCTCCAGGCGATCGCCACCGCCGTCGACCCGCACGTCGAGGTCCGGGTCAGCGGCACCGGCACCGACTGGACCGCGGAACTGGTCGAAACCGACACGGCGGCGGCCGAACTGCCCGAGGTGTCGGTAACGAAGGTCAGCGGCGGAGCGACATTCCAGTTCGAGCCGAGGCGATCGCTGCCGCTGACCGTGGTGTAAGCACGAGCGTCGATTTGTCAAGGGGCCGCCGGTACCGCTTCGGTGACGAGGCGGCATCGACCGGGTACCGATGACGTTGCAAGCCATCGGTTTTGGGCGTGTCCGCGGCTATGGTTAACGCTGGCCACCGACCCCTATAGACGAAGGTTTTCGCTCTATGTACGACCCACTTGGGTTGTCGATCGGGACCACCAACCTGGTCGCTGCGCGTAATGAAAGCCCACCGGTTACCCGGCGCTCGGTGCTGACCCTTTATCCGCACTGCGCGCCGAAAGTCGGTGCGCCCGAAGAGAATTCGTATCCATTCGAGCCCGGCGTGATGATGAAGGGCTTCGTGGAGCGCATCGGTGATTCGGTGGCGCTGGTGTCGGCCGACGGGTCCGCCCACGACCCGGAGCTGCTCACGGTGGAGGCCCTGGACGCGATGGTGCGCGCCGTCGGCGCGGACGCGTCCTGCGCGGAGATCTCCATCGCAGTCCCGGCGTACTGGAAACCCGTTACGGTGCAGGCATTGCGCGACGGGCTGCGGACTCATCTGGGATTCGTTCGCAGCGGCATGGCGCCCCGGCTGGTTTCGGACGCCATCGCGTCGCTGACCGCGGTGAAGGCCGAACTCGGGCTGCCCGACGACGGCGTGGTGGGGCTGCTCGACTTCGGTGGCGGCGGAACCTCGGCCACGTTGGTGAACGTCGCCGGTGATTTCGAATTGGTCAGCGCCACAATGCGTTACGCGGCCCTGTCGGGTGACGAGATCGATCAGGAGCTGCTGCTGCGGGTCTTCGAGGAGCTGGGTCGCGGCAGCGGCATTGATCCGGCCAGCACGGCGGCCGTCGGGCAGCTCGGCGAATTGCGCGAACAGTGCCGGCTGGCCAAGGAACGGCTGTCCACCGACGTCGTGACCGAGATCGCCGCCGTGCTCGGCGAACGCAGCTGCAGCTTCACGCTGAAGCGCGACGATCTCGAAGACCTGATGGCGGACCGGCTGACCGGCTTCATCTACGCCCTGGACGACATGCTGGTGCGCTACCGCAAGAACTGGGGCGACCTGGCGGCGGTGGTAACGGTCGGCGGCGGTGCGCAGATTCCGCTTGTCGCCGAACGGCTTTCGATCCACGGGCGCACGCCGATCCTGACTCCGTCGCAGCCCGCCCTCGCGGCGGCCTGCGGAGCGCTGCTGCTGGCGGCCCGCGGCGAGGAGCTGAGCCTGCGCACCAGGACCTCGATGAGCCTGCTGGCCTCCGCCCACGCCACCGGCGACGTCGTCGACCTCGGGGCCGGCGACGTGCTGGTGATCGACGACGAGGCGCTGACGGATCGTGAGCTGGCCTGGTCGCAGACCGAGTACCCCGGCGACCTGCGGGTGCGGTTCGGCGGCGAAACCTATGACGAGGACGGGCCGTCCGGCTGGTCGATGCGGCTGAACGTCATCGACCCGCCCGCGGAGCGGCCGTGGCGCCGCCTGCGGTTGTCACAGTTGATCATCGGCATGTCGGCCCTGGTGGCGATGACGGCGATCGGTGGCGTGGCCTACACGCTGACCGGGATCGAACACCGCCAGGCGCCGCCGGCGCCCAGCGTCGCACCCCGGCCGGCGCCGGCCAGCCCGCTGGTCCCGCGCACCGTCGCGCCGCCGCCGCCGACGGCCGTGCCGCTCCCGCCCAGTGCCGCGCCGGTGCCCAGTCCCGCGCCGCCGCCGCCCGAACCGCCGCCGTCGCCGCCGCCGTCTGCGCCGCCGCCGGTGGTCATCACCACGCAGGCGCCCCCCGTCTACACCCCGCGGCACACCGCGCCGCCGACCCAGGCGCCCACCACGACCGCCATGACGACGGCCCCGCCGCCGCCCTCGACCACCACCGAGACACCGCCCCCACCGACCACGACCACGACCACCACCACGACGGTGCCGATGACCACCGAGTGGATCCACGTGCCGCTGCTGCCGGTGCCGATTCCGGTTCAGGTCCCGCAGACCCAGGCCCCCCAGGCGCCGGCCCCGCAGTACACGCCGTATCCGCAGTACCCGCAGTACCAGCAGTACCCGGGCAACTCCCAGAATCCCTTCCTGGGCCCGGGCTACTAACCCGCGTCGTTCCTGCTGAGCGCGCTCGACGAGCGCACCCGTTTCCGCGCGGGTAGCGTGGTGTCACCCGGTCGGGCGGGTCTATCCGGCGGTGCCCTCATCGAGGGACCTCGGAAAAAAATCAGCGCAAATCAGCGGACTGCGGAGGCGTGAAGTGGACATCGTGCTTGGGGTCTCGATGGCTCCCGGGACGGTCCGCCTGGTGGTCATCGAGGGCCAGAACGCCGACGGTGTCACCGTCGAACAGGACGAGTTCGGTGGCGCGGTCGACGAGGTCATTGCGGCGATCGGCGGCACCCGCGAAGGTGCGGAGGCGGGCGGCCACCAGCTGGTGTCGACGGGCGTGACCTGGACGGACCGAGCGGACGTCGGCGCGCTACGGGAAGCGATGACCCAACACGGCATGGGCAACGTGATGCTGGTTTCCCCGTTGCTGGCCGCGGCCGCGCTGGCCCAGACGGTCGGGTCCGCGCTCGACTACGCGCACATCGCGATGCTGTACGTGGAGGCCGAGACCGCGACGCTGGCCGTCGTCGACGTCGCCGACGGGTCGATCGTCGACCTGCACCGCAAGCAGCTGGCCAACGCCGGAAAGGAGCCGCTCGCCGCCGAGTTGGCGACGATGGTCGCCGGTCTGGGCGCGCGGGGTGCTCACGCGGACGGCGTGTTCCTGATCGGCTGCGGCGTGGACATCGTGCCCGTCAAGCCCGCGCTCGAGGCGGCGACCCCGCTCGAGCTGTCGGCGCCCGAGGAGCCGGAGCTGGCGCTGGCCCGCGGGGCCGCGCTGGCCTCGGCGAACGCGCCGCTGTTCGCCTCGTCCACGGCGGCGCTGGCGTACGCGCTCGACCCCGGCACCGGAGAGGTGAGCCCGCGACCGCTCGGCCCGACGTACCTCGACGTCTGGGGCAACGCCGACGCCGAGGCTCTGGCCTACAGCGCCGTGCCCGACGACGACGTGGTCGTCCCGCGCCGGCGACGGCCCATGTTCCTCGCCGGGAGCGCACTGGCCGGCATCGCCGCCATCACCGCCGGGGTGGTGCTGGTGTCGCTGACCTCCGATCGTCCGGCATCCGAGCAGCCGCAAAACCCGAGCGTCAACGCCGCCACCCCGGCCAAGCAGGCGCCCGCCCAACCCCCGAGCGCTCAAC
>NZ_LZIX01000167.1:0-1919 GCF_001666955.1 Mycobacterium sp. E735
ACCGCCCGTGGGCAAGGACTACGTCGAAGGCATGGTCCAGTCGGTGGCCGGCGACAAGATTCAGCTCAGAACGCGCAGCGGTTCGGCGACGGTGGACTTCGCTCCTGCGACTCCCGTCTTCCAGGTGGCCCCGGCCAAGCTCCCCGATGTCACCCCGGGTAGCTGTGTGAACGTGCGGGCCACCCCGCAAAGTTCACCGGCCGCCGGCGTGACCGCGCAGACCGTCATGATCACGACGGCCGTCGACGGCAAGTGCCCGCCGCCCGCCGGCTTCTACGGCACGGTCGCGTCGGTGTCGGGAAACACCATCGCCGTCAACGGGATTGGGCCCGGCGGCCCAACCACGGTGACCGTCAACGACGCGACGTCCTACAAGAAGCAGACGATCAGCAACACCCAGGCGATCACGAACGGCACGTGCATGGGGGCTCAGGGGACGAACGACGGTGGCGCGCTGCAGGCGACGACCATCAGCCTGGAGCAGTGCCCACCGATGGGGCGCCCCCACCACCACTTGCACCTGCCGCACCTGCCTTTCCACCTTTAGCGGGGATCGCAAGCGCGGCGAAGCCGGGCGCAGCGGGTCCCCGCCATCAAACCCAGCGGGGATCGCAAGCGCGGCGAAGCCGGGCGCAGCGGGTCCCCGCCATCAAACCCAGCGGGGAGGCGGGCGGGTTCAGACGGTGAAGCCGAGGGCGCGCAATTGTTCTCGGCCGTCCTCGGTGATCTTGTCGGGGCCCCACGGCGGGTTCCACACCCAGTTGATCCGCAGGTCGTCGACCAGACCGCTGCTGACGAGCGCGCTGCGTGACTGGTCCTCGATGACGTCGGTGAGCGGGCACGCCGCCGAGGTCAACGTCATGTCGATCAGGGCGACGGTTCCGTCGTCGCCCTCTTCCACGTTGAGCCCGTAGACCAGGCCGAGATCGACGACATTGATGCCCAATTCGGGGTCGACGACGTCGCGCATCGCCTCCTCGAGGTCGGCAAGGAATTCGTCATCCGGTGCGGCGGTCTCGCTCATCTTTCTCCTCCTCGAAGTCCGCGGCCGTATCCGAGCAGACCTGCGCCAACGCGTCCTTGAACGCCATCCACCCCAGCAGCGCGCATTTCACCCGGGCCGGATACTTGGCCACCCCGGCGAACGCGATCCCGTCGCCGAGGACGTCCTCGTCGCCCTCGACGGTCCCGCGTGAGGACACCATCTCGGTGAACGCGCTGACGGTCTTCAGGGCCTCGGGCACGGTCTGACCGATCACCTGCTGGGTCAGCACCGAGGTGGCCGCCTGGCTGATCGAACAGCCCTGGCCGTCATAGGAAACATCCGTGACGCGCTGACCGTCGTCGGACAGTGCGACCCGCAGGGTCACCTCGTCACCACAGACCGGGTTGACGTGAGAAACCTGCGCGCCGAACGGCTCCCGCAGCCCCCGGTGCTGGGGGTGCTTATAGTGATCCAGGATCACGTCCTGATACATCTGCTCCAGGCGCACGGTCAGTCTCTCCCGAAGAATTCGAGCGCCCGCCGCACGCCGGCCACCAGCCGCTCGACCTCGTCGGCGGTGTTGTACACGGCGAACGATGCCCGGGCGGTGGCCGCCACGCCGAACCGGCGGTGCAAGGGCATCGCGCAGTGATGCCCGACGCGCACCGCGACGCCGTCGTCGTCGAGTACCTGCCCGACGTCGTGCGCGTGCACGCCGTCGACGACGAACGAGACGGGCGAGCCGCGGTTTTCCATCACGGTCGGCCCGATGATCCGCACGCCCTCGATGCCCGAGAGGCCCTCGAGGGCAGCGGCGACCAAATCGCGCTCGTGCGCTTGGACCGCGTCCATGCCGATGGCGTCCAAATAGCGTGCGGCCGCGCCCAACCCGACGACCTGCGAAGTCATCGGCGTGCCGGCCTCGAACCGTTGC
>NZ_LZIX01000168.1:0-41926 GCF_001666955.1 Mycobacterium sp. E735
TCGATCGGAACCGCCGAACAGATCGAGGCCTTCACGGCGTTCCTGCAGAAGCGATCTCCGGCTTGGGCGGTCAGCCGCGATCGAGACGCGTTTGTCCAGACCCGACGACCGGCGTGGCTGGCGCCGCACGAGGACGGCTGACCGCCCATGACCGAGTTACCGCAGGGCACGTCGGAACTGACCGGGTGCGACGAGATCCTCGTTGCCGCCGACGGTCCCGTCCGGATCGTGACGCTGAACAACCCCGACGACGCCAACGCGGTCAACAACAGAATGCACACGGCATTCTCGAGACTGTGGGCGACGCTGGCCGAAGATGCCGACGCGCGGGCTGTGCTGATCACCGGCACGGGCGACTACTTCTCCGCCGGCGGAAACCTGGTGGAGTGGCTGGAAACCCACGTCAACAACCCGGTGACACGCCGCGCCGGGATGCGCGACGCCCGCCGCATCGTGCGGGACATGATCGACTTTCCGCTGCCTGTGGTCGCGGCCGTCAACGGGCCCGCGGTCGGCTTCGGGTGCAGCATCGCGGTGTTGTGTGACATCGTCCTGATGTCCGACCGCGCGTTCTTCGCCGACACTCACGTCGCGAGCGGCCTGGTCGCCGGTGACGGTGGGTCGGTGCTGTGGCCACTGTTGATGAGCCTGCTGAAGGCCAAGGAATACCTGATGCTCGGCGAACGCATCAAGGCCGACAAGGCCGTCGAGTTGGGCCTGGCCAACCGCGTCGTGTCGCACGCGGAGATCAAGCAGGAGGGGCTGTCGATCGCCCACCGCCTGGCCGCGTTACCACCGAGGGCGGTGCAGGACACCAAACGAACGCTGAACCTGCACGCCCAGCGCGCGATCACCGGCATCCTCGAATACGGGATCTCCGCGGAGACCGAGTGTTTCACCACGCCCGAACACCGGGCCGCCATCGACAAGTTCCTCGGCCGACAGTGACGGACAGCGATCCGCTCATTCGCCGCGAGGACCATGGCGGCATCGCCGTCCTCTTCCTCAATCGGCCACGCCGGCGCAACGCCCTCTGTTACGAAACCTGGACCGAGCTGTCGATCGCGCTCGGCGGAGTGGTTGCGTACGGCGACCGCGCGTTGGTCTTAGCCGGCGCCGGAGACTTCTTCTGCGCCGGTGGGGATTTGAAGACGGGGCCGGCACGCGGCGACGGTCCATTGGGCCCTGCCGGCCGCGTCGAGCACGCCCAACGCGTAATGGAACAACTCAAAGCTGTGCCGATACCGACGATCGCAGCAGTCGAGGGTGCGGCCGTCGGCCTCGGCTGGAGCTTGGCGCTGGCGTGCGACCTCGTCGTGTGCGCTTCCGACGCATTTTTTGCCGCCCCGTTCGTCGCGCGTGCGGTGGTGCCCGACGGCGGATTGGCCTGGCGCTTAACGCAGCAGCTGGGCCGCAACCGCGCTGCGTCGTTGCTGCTGCGAGGAACACGATTGCCGGCCGGCGAGGCGGAGCAGCTCGGGCTGGTGACCGAGATCGTCGAACCCGGATCCGCCGTCAGCCGCGCCCTGTCCATCGCCGACGAAATCTCCCGAGCCGATGCGGGGGCGGTGGAGATGACGAAGCGGCTGATCAATTCCGCCGAGGCCGCCCAGCTCGCCGCCTTCCATCCGCTCGAGCTGGCGATGGCGACCGTGGCGCAACAACGTTCGGCGGCCGCCAAGGGCCGGGCCGGGTACGCCTGACGTCAGCGCGGCATCCCGAGGCCAACAGTCGAGATCAGATCGCGCTGGATCTCGCTGGTGCCGCCGCCGATCGTGTGGAGCAAGGACAGCAAGAGGCCTTCGGAGAAGTGCCCGTCGAGCACCGCGTCGGGATCGTCCGGCATGAGTTCGCCTGCCGGACCCAGGATCTGGGCCCCGAGTGCGCGCAGTTCGGCGGTCAGTTCGGAGTGATACAGCTTCGACAACGACGGAAGCGCGGGATCCAGGGCGCCGGCCGCCTGCAGGTGCGCTACGCGATACGACAGGGCGCGGCCCACCTCGACGCGTTCGACGGCGCGGGCCAACGCGATGCGGTTGGCCGGATCGGACAGGGGGTCGTGCGCCGAGCCCTTCTGCGCGTGGCACCAGTCGATGAGCTCATCGAGGTAGCGTTGCGCCTGGGCCGCCCTGGTGACGTTCGACCGTTCGGCGTCAAGCAGCGCCTTCCCGACCGTCCAGCCCTGCCCCTCGGCTCCGACGAGGTTGGCGGCGGGCACACGCACACCATCGAAGAACTCCTCGGCGAAGGTCGGATACCCGGTCATGGACCGGATCGGCCGGCGCGTGATTCCCGGACTTTCCAGGTCGACGAGGAAGAACGAGATTCCGGCCTGGCGCTTGTCCTCGATGGGCGAGGTGCGCGCCAGGACGAAGATCCAATCGGCGAGCACGCCGTTGCTGGTCCACGTCTTCTGTCCGTCGAGGACGTACTCGTCGCCGTCTCGCCGGGCCGTCATCCGCAGCGACGCCAGATCCGAGCCGGCGTCAGGTTCCGAATAGCCTTGTGCCCACATGCGTTCCGATCGGGCGATCGCCGGCAGGTGCTCGGCCTTCTGCTCGGGCGTGCCGTATTTGAACAGCACCGGTGCCAGCATGTTGACTCCGTTGGTGTTCACCAGCGGTGCGCCCGCATAAGCGAGTTCCTCGCGGATGACCACCTGTTCGACGATCCCGCGTCCGCCGCCCTCGTACTCGGCGGGCCAGTGCGGCACGAACCAGCCCTGCTCGTGCAACTTTCTGCAGAACGAGACCGCACGTTCGTGGGCGTCGCGCGGCAGGTAGTCGGGATTGGCCGCGGTGCGGCGGAACTCGTCGGCGAGGTTGTCCGCCAGCCACTCGCGGATCGAAGTCCGCAGTGCCTCGGTGTTCTCGTCACCGCCGAATTGGATGAGGGGCTTGCACGGCATGGCTAGATGCGCTCGGTCGGTTTGGAGCCCTTCTTCATCAGCTCCGCCATGAATTCCTGGAATTCCTTGCTGCCGGTCACCATCGCCTGCAGGTCGTTGGTGGCCTGCTGGTGGGTGCGGAACCCCATCGTCTCCCACGCGCGGATGACGCCGGATTTGACGGCCTGCAACGTGATGAGCGGCGCCTTGGCGATTTGGGTGGCCAGTTCCTCCACGGTGGCCTCAAGCTTGTCGGCCGGGACCACCCGGTTTACGAGACCGAACTCGAGCGCTTCCGCCGCGCTCAATCGCTGGGCGGTGTAGAGGTATTCGGCGGCCCGCTTGTAGTTCATGAAGACCCACGGCTCGAACATGGTCTCGGCGCCCGGCAGGCCGAACCCCGGCACCAGGGGCATCTGAAACCACGCGTCCTCGGAACACACCGTGATCTCGGGGATCAGCGCCCAGGTGGTACCTCCGCCGATCGCATACCCATGCACCTGGGCGATCACCGGCTTGGGGAATTCCCACAACTTCAGCACCGGCCATAAAAACAACTGCGCGGCCGAACGCCACACCTTGCCGGACGCTTGCAGTTCGGCCATGAATTCGGGGTACGCACCGGTGGGGATGTGACCGGAGCAGAACCCCTTGCCGTTGGCCTTGATGATGACGACCTTGATGTCATAGTCGTACTGCGCATCGTCAAGCGCCTCGTTGACGCTGTGGACCATTTCCGAGCTCTGGGCGTTGGCGGCGTCCGGGTTGTTGAGGATGATCCGCGCGATCGGGCCATCTTTCTGGTAGATCACGTGCTCGAGTTCTCGCGTTTCCATCGTTCGTCCTCCTCAACACCGGGCAGACGATCACCACGCCGTCAGCATGGTGCAACTATACAGATAATGTATTAGTGTTCTTTGGGAAGGGACGGTGCCGATGACGACGATCGAGTTACGTTGGGATCCGTTCGACCGCGCGTTGCACGAGAATCCGTATGGGGTCTGGAAACGGCTGCGCGACGAAGCGCCAACTTACTACAACGACCAGTACGGCTTCTACGCTTTGAGCCGGTTCGCCGACGTGATGGAAGCGTCGCTGGATACCGAGACGTTTTCCTCGTCGCACGGGATCACCCTCGACGCGATCACCGACGAGCCTTGGCCGCCGCCCCGGGCGATGATCATGATGGATCCACCCGACCACACCGCACTGCGAAAGATGGTCAATCGCACCTTCTTCCGCACTCAAGTCGCCCAGCTCGAGGACCGGGTCCGCTCGCTGTGCTGCGCCTACCTGGATGCGTTCGTCGGCACCGACGGCTTTGACTACGTGCGCGACTTCTCGATGAAGCTCCCGGTGATGGTGATCAGCTCGCTGCTGGGTTTCCCCGAGGAAGACCACGACAACCTGCGCGAGTGGTCGGATGCCCAGCTGCATCGCGACGAGGGCACGACCGAGCTGAATGAGGAGGGCCAGCAGGCCAACGTGAAACTGCTGGGCTACTACGCCGATCAGATTCAGCGACGGCGGGCCGCACCGACCGACGACATCGTCGGCAACCTGATGAGCTCCGACCTGGTCCAGGCGGGCCGCGAGACCCGCCGCCTGGACGATGGCGAAGTGTTGATGTTCATCGCGATGATCAACGTCGCCGGCAACGAGACCGTTGCCCGCTTGCTGGGGTGGGCCGCGCTGACACTGGCGAGATACCCCGACCAGCGGGCCAAGTTGGTCGACCGGCCCGACCTGATCGGCAACGCCGTCGAGGAACTGCTGCGCTACGACGCCCCCTCGCCGGTACAGGGCCGCTACACGAAACGCGACGTCACTTACAACGGCACGCTCATCCCGGCGGGCTCGCGCGTTGCCCTGCTGACCGGGTCGGCGGGCCGCGACGAACGCCAATACGAGAACCCCGACGTCCTCGACGTCGAGCGCACGGGAATCCGGCACATCAGCTTTGGCCATGGTTCACACTTCTGCCTGGGCGCGGCGCTGGCCCGCCTCGAGGCCCGGGTGGCGCTGGAAGAGACGTTGAAGCGTTTCCCGACCTGGGACGTCGACCGTGATGCCGTGACGTACGTGCACACCAATTCCGTGCGCGGCCCCGCCAGCGTGCCGATGCGGCTGTGACACCCGACCTCGCCGTCCGCACCGAAGGCGCGGTGCTCTGGTTGGTCTTGGACCGCCCCGAGGCCGGCAATTCGGTGACGCGGGCGGTGCAGCAGGCCCTCATCGAAAACCTGCGCTCCGCGTCCGACGACGCGGGCGTCAGGGCGGTGGTGCTCACCGGCCGCGGTGACAAGCATTTCTGCACGGGACCGAATCTTCGGGACCCGGGAATGCAGCCCAAGAAGGACCGCATTGCGGGCGACGCCGCCCGCATTCTGCGTACCGGGTCTCAGGCGGTGGTGACGGCGTTGCTGGACTGCGAAAAGCCGGTGTTGTGTGCGCTCAACGGGACCGCCGCAGGGGTGGGCGCCAGCATGGTGCTGGCGTGCGACCTCATCGTGGCCGCCGAAAGTGCTCGCATCATCGAGCTTTTCGCGCGGCGCGGGCTCGCACCGGACGGGGGTGCCGCCTATCTGCTGGCGCGCAAGGTTCCGTTCAACGTCGCAAAGCAGCTGCTGCTTTTCGGCGAGGAGCTCTCCGCCGCGGAAGCCGAGAGGATCGGCCTGGTCAATAAGGTCGTCGGTGCCGATGACCTGGAAGCCGAGACGGCCGCCTGGGCCCAACGGCTCGCCAGCGGGCCCACCCGTGCGCTGGCGGCGGCCAAGGCGATGCTGAATCAGGCATTCGACGTCGACCGCGATGCCGCGTTTCGCACCGAGGCGCTGTTGGTGGAGCAGGTCGCCGCGACCGACGACGTCGCCGAGGGCATGGCGGCTTTCACCGAGCGACGCGACCCGGACTTTCGTGGGCGCTGAGAGACGCTCATGACGCTGCACCGAAACGCCGCATCGCTGGACGGCCGGGTCGCCGTCGTCACGGGCGGGGGCGGTGGGATCGGAAGCGCCATCGCCGAGGCCCTCACCGAATTCGGCGCACGGGTGGCCATCTGGGAGAAGGACCATCCGAGTGCCACGGAGGTGGCCGCGCGGGTCGGCGGCCTCGCGTGCGTCACCGACGTGCGCGACGCCGAACAGGTCGACGCGGCGCTGGCCACGACCGTCGACGCGCTGGGGGTTCCGACCATCCTGGTGAACAATGCCGGCGGGGTCTTCTGGTCGGGCCTGCTGGACACCTCGCCCAACGGCTGGGATGCCCTGATCCGGATCAATCTGACGCAGGTGCTGCTCTGTACGCAACGCGTAGCGCGGGCCTTGGTCGAGGCGGGACAGGGCGGCAGCGTCATCAACATCAGCACCATCGAGGCGGTCCGCGCCGCGCCCGGGTTTGCCGCCTACGCCGCGGCCAAAGCGGGCGTGGTCAACTTCACCAAGACCGCCGCGCTTGAATTGGCACCGCACAACATCCGCGTCAACGGGCTCGCGCCCGACTTCACGCTCACCGAGAGCCTGCAGAAGATGGCGCCCAACGGCGTCGAAAACGCCAAACTCATGGTGCCGATGGGCCGCGCGGGCCACGTCGACGAAATGGCCGGCGCCGCAATCTTCCTCGCCAGTGACCTCAGCGCCTACGTGACCGGGCAGACGCTGCACGTCGACGGCGGGACATCGGCGGCCGGCGGCTGGTATCACCATCCGCAATCGGGGCGCTACGTACTCGGCCCCTCGACCCCGGTGCCCTAGCCCCGATGCACGACACCGAAATTCGGGACCTGTTGGCGAAGGAGGAAATTCGTCAACTGCCCTTCCGTTACGCCGCCGCGATCGAAACGCGGGACGTCGATGCGATGGCCGAATTGTTCGTCCCGCACGCCCGGTTCGGCGAGCACGGAGAGGGCCCCGAGGCGCTGCGCCGGCTGATGTCGGCCAGCGTCGACGGGAGCGTATTCGCGGTCATCCTCGTCGCTAACCACCTCGTCGAGCTGGACACAGCGGACCGCGCCCGCGGGCAGGTCTGGGCCCAGTGTTTCGCCCAGACCGACGCCGAGGGGTTTGTCGAACAGCTCATCAAGTACGAGGACCGCTACGAGCGGCACTGCGGGCGTTGGCTTTTCCTGCACCGAAGGCATCACCTGTGCTACGGCGTCAGCCGCCGGCCGTCGCCCCTGACACAAGGAGCCGCAGCCTGGCCACGAAACCAGACCGGCGTCGGCGACCTGCCGCTGAGCGACCCGGTCTTCACGGCTTGGTGGCAGAGCAAGGCCGACGGGGAAACGCGGCCGTGAGCTCCGGCCGTTGCCTAGCCGAGGGGCTCTCCTTCCCCGAAGGCCCGGTCGTCTACGACGACGGCTCCGTCGTGGTGTCGGAGATGGCGGCCGGCAGGATCACCCGCGTCCGCCCCGACGGTGTCACCGAGACGGTCGCCGAGACCGGCGGTGGCCCCAACGGGGTGGCCCGGCTTCCGGACGGTCGGCTGGTGGTCTGCCAGAACGGCGGCTCCACCTTCGGACTCGGGCCGTGGCCCTACGATTTCGTCGGCTGTGCAACACTTTTCCGGCCGGTGGGGGCGCCCGACCACCCAGTCACTCCCGCGCTGCAGCTGATCGAAGCCAGCGGTCGGGTCAGCACCCTGTGCACCGAATTCACCGCGCTTTCAGGCGGCACGCTGCCGCTGATGCGGCCCAGCGACATCTGCGTCGACGGCGATGGCGGCTTCTACGTCACCGACGGCGGAGTCACGCGAGGCCGCAACCGCGGCATGACCGGCCTGCTCTACGGCACCGTCGACGGTGGGCTTCGCGAGATCGTCTACCCACTCGAGATGCCCAACGGCGTGGCCCTGTCCCCGGACGGGGCGTTGCTCTACGTGGCCGAGACGCGAACGCGCCGGGTCTGGGAATTCGCGCTCGACGGCCCCGGAATGGTGACCCGGGCGCGCGGTCTGGCAACGGTGCCCAGCGGGGGCCCACTGAATGTCGGAGGGGCGGACGGGCTTTGTGTCGACGCCGCCGGCAGAATCCTCGTCGCGACCCTCGGGACCGGCGGTGTCACCGTGATCTCCCCGACCGGCGAGCTGTTGGGCGCGATTCCCGCCGACGATCCGATGACCACAAACGTCGCGCTGAGCCCCGACGGCGGCACCGTGTTCATGACGTTGGCATCATCGGGACGACTCGTCAGTGTCGAGAGCTGGCGGGGAAAGTCGACCGCCGCCCGGCAGTCGCCGTGAAGCCCGTCCGGCGCCGGCTGCGTTCGCCGTTCGCTCCCGCCGGCAAATCGCTCGTGATATCGGGGGCGATCGTCCCGACCGTCACTGGCTCGGTCCTGATCGCGGCATTGACCGCGTGGGCCCTGCCGACGGGTGCGGCGCTCCGCGAACACCACGTGATGTTGGTCAACATCGTTGCCGGCGTCTGCTATTCGGGCACCGCCCTGCCGCTGGCCGCGATATGCGGGTACACCTTGCTGGGCCTGCCCGCGGGGGCCAACGATGCCACCGCGCGCCGCGTCGTCCTGGCCATCCCGATGAGAATGGCCGTGATCCACGGAACGGTATGGTCGGCGGCCGCCGTCATATTCGTACTCACGAATTTTCGCACCCCCTGGCTGGCCGCAACCCTGGGAGTTTCGATCCTGCTCGGTGCCGTCGTGACAACCGCGCTGTCCTATTGGATGTGCAGGTTTGCGCTGCGGCCGACGGCGGCCAGGCTGCTCACCGAAGACCCGCCGTCACGGCCACGGGGGCCGGGTCTTCGGCTGCGAGCGGTGAGCGCCTGGGTGATCGGAACGGGAGTACCGACGCTGATGGTCATGCTCGTCGCCGCGAGCGCCCTGTTCGTCGAGTACTCCGCTCATCGGCTTGCGCTGGTCGTACTCGTCCTCGTGGGTTGCGCCATGGCCTGTGGCCTGGTGGTCGCCGCATTCAACGCGTCAACGATCGCCGATCCCATCGACGAGGTCAGGCACGGCATGCAACGCGTGCAGCGCGGCGAATTCGACGTGTCCGTTGCCGTTTTCGACGCCTCCGAGCTCGGTCTGTTACAGGCGGGCTTCAACACCATGGCGACCGGACTGCGGGAACGAGAACGGCTGCGCGACCTGTTCGGCCGCCACGTCGGCCAGGATGTGGCCCGTCTGGCCGAGCAACTCGCCGCCGCCGGTGACCAGATCGAGATGGGCGGTGTCAACCGCGAAGTGGCGGTGTTGTTCGTGGATCTGGTCGGCTCGACGCGACTGGCCACCACACTGGAGCCGCCCGAGTTGCTGGCGACGCTAAACGACTTCTTCACGATGGTCGTGAACGCGGTCGAAGCGAATCGGGGCTTCGTCAACAAGTTCGAAGGGGACGCCGCGCTGGCGATCTTCGGCGCCCCCCTCGACGACGATGACCGCGCCGCGCATGCGCTGGCGACGGCCCGCGAACTCAACAGGATTTTGAATCCGCCCGGCGCGCCGATCAGGGCCGGCATCGGCGTCTCGGCCGGCATGGCGGTGGCCGGCAACGTCGGCCACCCCGGCCGCTATGAGTACACGGTGATCGGCGACCCGGTCAACGAGGCGGCGCGGCTCACCGACGTCGCCAAGCTGTCGGTGGGCGTCGCCGCGTCCGCCGTGGCGCTGGACATGGCCGATCAGGAGGAGTCGCACCGATGGCGGGTCGTCGACTCGAAAGTGCTACGCGGACGGGCGAATTCGACCGACATCGCCGTCCCGGTCGATTGAAGCTCCGTGCGCGTCAGACCTTGTGAGACTTCTGCTCTTCCATCTTGTCTATGAATGCGTCGAATCCGATGCCGCCGTGGCCGGCCATGACCTCGTCGTAGTCGTACTCCGGCGGGTTGCCGCCGTTGGGGCGCCACCCGGCATCCGCGGTGCAGGACTTGAAGCCGCCCTCGGGGAAGGCGTACCAGCGCCGCGTGTTGAGTTCGACAATCTTGGCGGCCTCCTCGTCGGGCACGTCGGCGAGCATCTCCTCGGCGCGCGCGCGGCTCTTGGGCCAGAAGGAGTCGGAGTGCGGATAGTCGCATTCCCAGGTGATGTTGTCGATCCCAATCTGGTGGCGCATCGACATGCCGACTTCGTCCTCGATGAAACATCCGGAGATGTTGCGCCGGAACAGCTCCGACGGCGCCACCGTGGGGTGGATGTTCTGGTAGAACTTGTGCTTGCGCCAGACGTAGTCCGCGCGTTCGACGAGGTACGGCATCCAGCCGACGCCGCCTTCGGAGAACGCGACTTTGAGGTTCGGGTGCTTGTGAAACACCGGCGAGAAGATGAGCTCGGTCGCCGCGGCCATGGACGTTGTGCCCATCAAGGTGATCATCACCGCGAAAGGTGCCTCCGGTGCGGTCTGGGGCGGGAACCCGCCGCTGCCGAAATGCATCACCGCGGTCAGGTTCGTCTCTTCGAGCGCCGACCACACCGGCTCCCAGTACGCGGTGTGGTAGCTGGGCAGCTTCAAGTTGGTCGGGTTGTCCGGCAGCCCGATCGCCCGTGCGCCCTTGGCCGCCACCCGCTCGATCTCGGCGACGATCAGGGCCGCGTCCCACAGCGGTGTGATCGCCATCGGGATGAAGCGGGCGGGGTCGGTGGCGCACCATTCGTCGAGCGAGAAGTCGTTCCACGCCTGGACGGACAACTGGGCGAGTTCCTTGTCCTCGCCCTCCAGGAAGACGGTGCCACAGAAGCGCGGGAAGGACGGAAAGCACAGCATGGCGTGCACGCCGTCGATGTCCATGTCCGCCAGTCGGGCTTTCGGGTCGTAGCACCCGGGGATCATGTCCGCGTAGCGGATTGGGTCGACACCGAACTCCTCCGGCGACTTGCCGGCGACGGCATTCAGCCCGATGTTCGGATAGGCCCTGCCCTCGTAGACCCACTGCTGCACCGGCGGAGCCCCGTCGCGCGGGAAATCGACGATGCGGGGACCGGCGTCGAGGAATTTCTTCGGCAGTCGGTCCGCCCAGACCTGCGGTGGCTCGATCAGGTGATCATCGACGGACAGGAGCTTCATCGAAGGTTGCAGCGGCATTGTGGGAGTCGTCTCTCGAAGTCGTGCGATACGGTACAAGTGAACAGATTCTGACTATTTGACTATAGCGCCGATGGTGGCCGGAGCCCAAACGAACAGGGCGCATCAAGGAGGACCATGACAACATCCGATAGCCCACAGTCGCGCATCCCGCACGACGATTGGGCCGACCAGGACCTGCTCACCAAAGGTGAGGCGGCCGAACGGCTCGCCGCCGAGATCGCCGAGGTCGCTGCCAAACTCGGCGCGTCGGATGATCAGGACGCGACCCTGATGCGACGACTCAACGGGCTCCAGGAGGCCTACAAGCACCTGACGCGGGACCCACAGGGCTGACCCCGCTCCACTCAGGCGCGCGGCAAGCCCAGCACCCGCTGGGCGACGATGTTGCGCTGGACCTGGGCAGTTCCGCCGTAGATGCCCGCGGCGCGCGACCACACGTAGATATCCCATTCCAGGCCTTCGGTGAGCAGCGGGCCGCTGGCCGAAAGGTCCATCATGGCGTGGGCGAAGAACTGGTCGGCACGTGTCATGAGCAACTTGTCCACCGAACCCTCGGGCCCGGGAAGCCGGCCGTTCTGGCGCTCCGTGAGCGATCTCATGACCTTGATCTGCAGTGCCCGCAGCTCCACGTAGGCCTGCCCGAGCCGGGCCCGAGCCGACGGCGAGTCTTCGAGCCAGCCGACGCGAACGTCGTCCTCGAGGCGACGTAGCTGCGTCTTGAGCCGGCCGATCCAGTTGATGTCGCTGGGACCGCGCTCGTAGGCGAGCAGCTGGTTGGCAATGGACCAGCCCTCCCCGCGCCCGCCGAGCAGGTTGCCCGCGGGTACATCGACGTTGTCGAACGTGATCTCGGTGAACTCGCGGTTGCGCGCGGCGTTCACGATGGGCCGCACTTCGATGCCGGGCGTCGACATCGGCACCAGCAACACGGAAATGCCGGCGTGCTTCGGTGCGTCCGGCTCGGTGCGGCACAGCAGGAAGCACCAGTCGGCAACCGCACCGAAGCTCGTCCAGATCTTGCGGCCGTTGACGCGAAACATCTCACGCCCGCCTGCGTCGAGGCAATCGGCCCGGGTCTTGAGGCCGGCGAGGTCGGATCCGGCCTCGGGTTCGGAGAACCCTTGACACCAGCGCACCCGGCCCGACAATAGCCCGGGCAGCAGCGTGTCGCGCTGCTCGTCGGTTCCGAACAGGCGTAACGCGTTGCTGAGGTGACCGACGCCCTCGATGGGCGCGGCGCCGGCCCGCCCGAGCTCGTCGTTGAGGATCGCCTCGTAGACCGGCGCCTTGCCATGCCCCCCATACTCGACGGGAAAGGACAACCCGATGTAGCCGGCTTCGTAAAGCGTTTGGTGCCAGGCATTTTGCGCGTCAGCCCGCGCCGCCGGGTCGTCGGGAATCGCGGCGTCGGCGGCGTGCTCGGACAGCCACTGCCTGAGCTCGGCGCGGAACTGCGCTTCGGGTGCGCTGTCGTTGAAGTCCATGGCTAGGCGAGTTCCCGGTTCGCCAGCCGCAGCGCGGCGATGGCCTCGTAGTGCACCGTCTCGTCGCCGAACAACCGCCGGTCCAACAGCGCCCGACGCAGCCGCAGGTGTGAAACGTGCTCCCAGGTGATCGCGATGCCACCAAAGACCTGCACCGTGGTTTCCACCACCTCCCGGCCCGCGGCCGAGGCGTATGCCTTGGCCGTCATCGCCGCCAGCCGCGCCTCGTCGGCCGGCGAGTGGTCGATCGCCCACGCGGCGTGCCAGAGGCAACTCCGGGCGCCTTCGACTTGCACCAGGGCATCGGCGAGCAGATGACCCACGGCCTGAAACGAGCCGATCTTGACCCCGAATTGAGCCCGCTCGCCCGCATAGCGGACCGCGTCGTCCAGGGCACCCTGCATGATGCCGACCAGGTCGGCGGCGACGGCGGTCATCGCCAAGGACTCGACCCGCTGCCACCGTTCGTCTTCGATGGCCTCGCCGGTCACCACCGCCGAAGCGACCGAATCGGCTGGCAAACAATGGAATTCACGGGTCAGGTCCAGTCCGCGCGGGTCGGCGCCGCACAGTGGTGCGCACACCAGCCGACGTTGTCCGTCGGTGCGGGCGGTCAGTAGTCCGTGGGTGGCGCCCGCGGCGTCGAATGCCACCCCAGGTCGGTGAGCCGAGCCGAAACCCATCAAGTCGGGGCCGAGCACCGGCGCCAGCCGAAGGCCGCCTTCCGCGACGAGCTCCAGTTCCTTCTCGGCTCCGGCCGCCTCCAAGAGCTCGGTGGCCAGCACCGCCTGGCCCACCACCGGAACGGCGCTGAGGGTTCTGGCGAGTTCTTCGATCACGACGACGGTTTCGACGCCGCTCGCCTCGAGCCCGCACAGGCGCGGTGAACGCAACGTCGGCACACCGAGATCCACCAGGCGGCGCCACTGGGCGTCGAGCGCCTCGCCGGTCGGGATTTCGTCCGCGCTGGAAACCCCCACGCTCGCCCCCAGCTGCGCGGCGGTGTCGCGGAGCAGTTGCTGCTCGTCGGTAAAGGCGATCTCCATGGTCAGCGCAGGGTCATCTCCACGCTGGTGTATCCGCGCACCGTCGCGGTAAGCACGCGTTCCCGAGCCCCGATGGCGTAGTCGGGAAACCTGTCGGCGATGTACTCGAACACCAGCTGCGCCTCGCGGCGAGCCAACCATTGCCCGAGACAGATGTGGATTCCCCACCCGAAATACACGTCGGTGCCGCGCGGCCTGTCGATGATGAAACGGTCGGGATCGTGGTAGCGCCGTTCGTCGCGGTTGGCGCTGCCCAGGAGCAGCAGCACCCAGTCGCCGGCGTCCATGGTGACGCCGTGTCGCTCGACGGGCCTGGTCAAGGTGCGAGCCACCCAGTGGCTCGGCGTGTCGTAGCGCAGCGCCTCGTTCACCGCGGCGGGAATGACGCTGCGGTCCTTCACGATGCGCTGCCACTCCTCGGGGTGCTCGGCGAGCGCGACGAGGCCGTTGGAGATCAGCTTCTGCGTGGTTTCCGAGCCGGCGGCAGACAGGAGATTGCAGAACATGAGCACCTCGTGCGGGGTCAGGGCGCGCTGGCCGCCGGCCTCGGGGTCGTCGAACGTGGCTTGCAGCACGACGCTGATCAGGTCGTCACCCGGGTCGGTGCGGCGCCGCTCGATCAGGTCACCGATGTACTGGCTGATCAGGCGGTTGGCCTCGATGGCTTTGGCCGGCATCGCGACCTGCCCTTCCTCCCGGGTGAGGAAGGCCTCCCACCAGACGCGCAGCTGCGCGCGGTCGCTGTGCGGCACGCCGAGCAGATCACCGATCACGTCCGTGGGCACCGAGAACGCGAACGCCTCCATCGCGTCGACGGTGGTACCCGGTTGCAGCCGGCCAAGGTGCGTGTGGACCACCGCCCGCAGGGCAGACTCCATGGCGGCGACCGCTTTTGGCGTGAAGAACCCTTTGAGGACCCCGCGAATGCGGTCGTGGCGAGGCGGGTCCATCGAGATCACCGAGTACTTCCGTCCGTCGTTGTCCGGGTTCTCCGGTGCCGGACCGCGCTTGGACGAGAACGTCTCCCAATCCCGCAGAGCCTGCGACACGTCGTCGAACCTGGACAGGACCCACCAGCGGTTTTCGGGATCCCGGTAGACCGGCGCCTCGTCGCGCAATCTCCGGTACACCGGGTACGGATCGTCGAAGATCGCCTTGGAGAACGGCGAATACATCAACTCGCTGGTCGCTGGCACAGCCCTGACTCTATCATCGCAATGAACAATCGGACGTTGAGTGACTAACTGCTCAGTCGCTCGGCGGCGTGCGCTCGATCAACTCGATCCAGTTGCCGTCGGGGTCAGTCGCCATCAGTCCCCGGTTGCCGCCGTCGAATGTGACCGTTCGTTCCGGTCGGGCTTGGCCACCCAGGCGCTCGATACGCGCGACGACCGCGTCCGCGTCGTCGACGCGGAAAGACAGGTGCGTGAAGCCCACCGCGTTCATCCGGCGGGGCCGGCGCTTCTCGCGCACGCCCGGTACCGGGTAGCCGAGCAACTCGAGGCGAAATCCGTCGCGTTGCAGGTAGACCAAGTCCAGCACCAGCCCGGGCACGCCCAGCAGCCGTGCCGTCTCGGGCCCGTCGACCGTCAGGCGGCCGCTTTCGTCGAATCCCATTGCCGTGCAATAGAATCGGACGGATCTTTCGAGATCGCTGACGCACAGCCCGATATGGGTGAGGCGGTCACCGGGGGTCATGCGGTGTCGTCGGCAAGTTCGTCGAGCAGCGCGTTGTGTTCCCCGAGCAAGGGTGGCCGTACGGGCCCGCCCGCAAGAGTGGCGCTGAAAAGGTATGGCGTGCCCGGATAGCGGAACGTCTCCCGCAGTTCCGGGTGGTGGACCGGCACGTGAAACCCGCGGGCGGCGATGTGTTCGTCCTCGAAGGCCTCGTCGGGTGACAGCACCGCTCCGGCGGGGAATCCGCGTCGCTGGCTCTCCAGGAAGTACTCATTCGCCGGCATCCGGGAAGCAATCAAGGTGATCGCGTCGCGGGCCGCCATAAGTATCGCGGTGGTCTCGTCGTCGGCACCGATCATCGCGATGTCGACCGGCTCGTCGCGAGAGGCGGCCATTTCCAGGAACACCGCCTCGGGAAGCTCGTCGGTCAGGCCAAGGTCCGCGAGCCAGGTCAGCAGGTTCGCGAATTCGGTCGGCTTGCGGGGTAGCACGCCGGTGGTGGCGTAGGCGCCGTCCGCGCACCGGACCTGCGTCGGTTGGCTCCGCGTGAAGTACGCGTGACGGCCGGTCTGGCGGACGCACGTCTCGTTGTTGACCAGCCAGTGGTACGTCGTCTGCTCCGAACTGACGTTGCAGGCCGCATTGACGCTGACGTCGACGAGCTGACCCTGGCCGGTCTGGTCCCGGTGCGCAAGGGCCACCAGCGCTCCGATCGCGCAATACAGGCCGGCGAGGTTGGCCGACTGCTCGCCGGCGCCACGGACCGGCGGCAGGGAGTGATCGTCGTAGCCGCAGTTCCAGACCGGACCCCCGCCGGCGAGCATGGTGAGGTCGGTGACGGGTTGGTCGGCCCGCATGCTGTCGAGGCCGAATGGGGTGACCGCCACCCAGATCAGGGACGGGTGCCGGGCATCGCCGACGGGGCCGGACCCGGAGATCACGATGTCGGCGCCAGCGATCAGGCGCCCCAGTGCGTTGGCACCCTCCGCGGTGTCGAGATCGACGGTCACCGACCTCTTGCCTACGTTGCCGCTCCACCAGCGCAGGCTGGTATCCGACCCGATGTTGTCGTGCGCGAACGGCGGTCGTGACCGATGTGAAGATCCCGCGGGAGGTTCGACCACGACGACCTCCGCGCCGAGTTCGGCGAGCAACCTTCCCCCGACGGGGGTGAACTGGCCGCTGATCTCGACGACGCGAATCCCGCTCAGCGCGTTCACATCACACCCCGCTTCGTCAAGTCGTCCAGCTCCTGATCACTGCGCCCGAGCAGCCCGCCCAGCACGTCTCGGTTGTGTTCGCCCAGACACGGCGCGGCCCGCGAAATGCTCCACGGCGAGGCCGACATGCGCAGGGGAACCCCTTCGACGCGCACCGTCCCGATCTCGGGGTGCGTCACGGTCGGGAAGAGCCCCCACTCGGCCAGGTCCGGGTCTTCGTCGATTCGTTCGCGGGGCGACTTGACGACGCTCGCCGGCACCCCGGCCGCGGTGAGTTCGGCTGCCAGCGAGGAGGCTTCGCGGGTCCGGGTGCAGGCGCTGACAAGTGCGTCGAGTGCGTCGGCGCCGAGCAACCGCTGCTCCAGGGTGGCGAATCGGTCCTCTGTCAATCGCGGTTCGTCGACGACTTTGGACAGCAGGGCGACGTCCCGGTCGTCGCGGCAGGCGATGGCGACCCACCGGTCCTCGCCCAGGCACGGGTAGATCCCATGCGGGGCCATCTCACCGAAGTCGGCGTGGTTACCGTCCGGGAACCCCGGCCGGCGCGCGGGCCGCTCGTTGACCGTCCAATCCAGCACCTCGGTGGGCAGCATCGCGATGCCCGCAGGCACCGTGGCCAAGTCGATGTGTTGACCCTCGCCGGTGCGTTCGCGCTGATGCAGGGCCGCCAGGATCGCGACCGTCATGTAGTAGGCGGCGACGTGGTCCATGTACGAGTAGCCCCATCCCGCGGGCTCACGGTCGGGCAACCCGGCGGTGAAGGTGAGCCCGCTCAGCGCCTGAACGATGGGACCCCAGGTCTTGAAATCGCGGTAGGGGCCGCTATGTCCGAAGCCGCAGTTGGAGACGTAGATGATGTCCGGCTTGATCCGGCGCAGCTCGTCGTAGCCGAAACCCATCCTGTCCAGCACGCCGGCGGCGAAATTCTCGCAGACGATGTCGGACAGGGCGATCAGCTCACGCAACAGCTGCTTGCCGGCGTCGGCACGCAGGTTGATGGTCACTCCGAGCTTGCCCACGTTGTGGTTGTTGAAGCCGGCACCCAGATTCACGCCCCGGCGCTCGTCGACGAACGGGCCGACGCCGCGCAGCGCGTCCCACATCCCGCGCGTTGCGGGGTCTTCGACGCGAATGACCTCGGCACCGAAGGCGGCCAGGATCTTCGTCGCCCCGGCGCCCGCCAGTTGACCGCCCAGGTCGCATACCCGAAGGTGGGACAACCCGACGCTCACCATGCAACAATAAAACAGATTTTGTTCTTCTGCCAATGCCGCGCCGCAGCCAGGCCGGCGGGACGGCCACTCGCAGATTAACAGTTGATGTTCTATTGTTCAGTCTTATGGTGACGATCACAGCGGCCCGCTTCGACGAGCCGGCGTTCTACCTCGGCGACCCGAACGCCACATTCGCGCAGCTGCGCGAACACGATCCCGTGCATTGGTACGAGGAGGGCCAGTTCTGGGTCATCACCAAGTACGAAGACATCAAGGGTATCTCGGCTCGACCCGAGAGGTTCAAGTCGGAGCGCATTGGGATCATGATGGATCTGATCGCGCACCGGGAGGGCCGCGACCCTCAGGGGTACGGCAACCGCGGCATCATGTTCATGGATCCGCCGGTGCACCGAGTGCACCGCAAGGCCGTCGGCGTGCGGTTCACGCCGGCCGCGGTCGCCAAGATGGAGGCCCGGGTACGCCAGGTCGTCAACGATGTGCTCGACGACCTGCCGAACGGTGAATTCGACTGGATTCAACGGGTCGCCGAGCCCATCCCCGTGTATGTGTTCGCCTACCTGCTGGGAGTGCCCGAGGAAGACTGGCCGAAGGTCGCGGGCTGGGCGACCACCATCGCCAACGTCGGTGGTGGGGCCGCGAGCGACGAGGACTACGCGTTCATCTTCGAACACATCGGGCCCTATCTGATGGGCCTCGTCGCCGAACGCAAGGAGCATCCTCAGGACGATCTGCTCACGATGCTCTCCCAGGTGACCGTTGACGGGGAGCCCTTCGACGACATGCAGGTGATGATCTACGCGCTCACCTTGCTCGCCGCCGGCAGTGAGACCACGCAGAGCCTGATCGCGGGAATCGCCGATTGCCTCGACACGCATCCCGACCAATCGGCGGTGTTGTTCGCCGAACCCGGCCTGAGCGGCAACGCCGTCGAGGAGGTGCTGCGTTACTGGACGCCGGTGATGAGCATGGCCCGGCAGGCGGCCCGCGACGTTCGTCTGCGCGGTGCGGAGGTCAAGGAAGGCGACGGGGTGCTGCTCGCCTATGCGTCCGCGAACCGCGACCAGGAGCACTGGGGCCCGACCGCCGAACAATTCGACATCCACCGCCAGGACGCCGCCAATCACCTCGGCTTCGGGGTCGGCGAGCACTTCTGCATGGGCGCCGCCCTGGCTCGACGCGAAGCTCGTCTGCTGCTGGAGGAAGTGGCGCGGCGCGCCAAGGGGATTCACGTGGTCGGCGACCGAGTGCCCCGCGTGTCGACGCTGGTGCACACGCACGACCACCTGCCTGTTGTGCTCGACTACCGCTGAGGGGCGTGCCCATGAGCGGACCCATGGCAGGCGTACGCGTCCTCGAGGTCGCCCAGTGGACGTTCGTTCCGGCCGCCGGCGCGGTGCTGGCGGACTGGGGCGCCGACGTACTCAAAATCGAACATCCGCGCACCGGCGATGCCCAGCGGGGCCTACGTCAGCTCGGCAACGTGCAGATCGCC
Organism: Mycobacterium sp. E735; assembly: GCF_001666955.1. Taxonomy (NCBI): domain Bacteria; kingdom Bacillati; phylum Actinomycetota; class Actinomycetes; order Mycobacteriales; family Mycobacteriaceae; genus Mycobacterium; species Mycobacterium sp. E735. The sequence goes on from NZ_LZIX01000168.1 coordinate 19,085, forward strand.
GGCGACCGCAACCCCGTCATGGAGCACGCGAACCGCGGCAAACGATCTATCGCCCTGGACATCTCGACACCGGCCGGCCATGAATTGCTGATGGACATTGCGCGCACAAGCGACGTGTTCCTGACCAACTTCTTGCCCGACGCCCGTGCCAAACTGCGGATCGACGTCGATGACTTGCGGACGGCGAATCCCGACATCGTCTATGTGCGGGGCAGCGCATACGGAACGCTCGGCGACGAGGCCGGCATCGGTGGCTACGACATGACGGGCTTCTGGAGCCGGGGCGGTAGCGCGGCAAGCGTCACCCCGCCCGATATGGGCGGCGTCGTCGCACAACCCGGCCCGGCGTACGGAGATTCTCTGGGCGGCATGACAATTGCCGGCGGAATCGCGGCGGCGCTGTTCGCTCGTGATCGGACCGGTGAGGCCAAGGTGGTGGATGTGTCGCTCCTCGGAGTGGGGGTGTGGGCGATGGGGGTGGCAGTCAACGCCGCGCTGATCTCCGGAGAGCCGTGGCAGGCAAACCCCGCCGGCGCCAACGTCGCCCCCCACAATCCGCTGGTGGGCTTCTACCGCACCGGCGACGGGCGGTACATGGGATTGTCGATGATGCAAGGTTTCCGCCATTGGGCGGACTTCTGTTCGCGGGTCGGACTCCCCGAGCTTGCCACCGACGAACGCTTTGCCAGCCATGAGCTGCTAACCCGCAACGCGGCGCAGGCAACTGCGATCCTGCGCGAGGTGCTCGGAAGCAAAACCCTCGAGCACTGGCGCAAAGCGCTGGCCGGTTTCGAAGGGCAGTGGGCGCCCGTACAGAACACGATGGATGTTGTGGCTGACGAGCAGGTGAGGGCAAACGGTGTCATCGCGCCCGTCCAAGGCAGCGGCGGTGCCCTCGAGTTGGTATCGAGCCCCGTGCTTTTCGATCAGACACCGTTTACTCTCGGCCCGACACCGGAGTTCGCCGAACATACCGAGGCGCTATTGCTCGAACTGGGCAAGGACTGGGACGACATCATCGCCCTCAAGGACAGCGGGACCATCGCGTGATCGACAGCCCTCTTAAGATCCAACCAACGGAGTAAGCAGATGAATCGAGTCAGCGGCAAAGTTGCGGTCGTCACGGGTGCGGCGCGCGGCCAAGGACGCAGTCACGCAGTCCATCTCGCCGACGAGGGTGCCGACATCATCGCCGTTGACATCTGCGACGACATCGCGACCAACGACTACCCGATGGCACGCAAGAGCGACCTCGACGAGACGGCGAAGCTGGTGGAGAAGGCCGGCCGGCGGGTGGTCACCGCGGTGGCCGATGTGCGGGATCGGGCGGCCCTGAAGAAGGCGATCGACGACGGCGTTGCCCAACTGGGCGGGCTGCACGTCGTCGTCGCCAACGCCGGCATCTGCCCGCACGGAGAGCACAAAGGGTATCCGGCGTTCCGCGACGTGCTCGACGTGAACTTTCTCGGCGTTGTCAACACCGTCAACGCCGCGTTCGACCATCTGGACACCGGTGCGTCGATCATCGCCACGGGCTCGATCGCCGGACTGGTCTCCCAACACGACATGTTCAACGGTGGCGGCAACTCGGGCCCCGGCGGGCTCGGCTACGGCCTGGCCAAGAAGTTCGTCCGCGACTGGGTCAAATCGATGGCGATGACGCTGGCGGCGCGCGAGATACGCGTCAACGCCGTGCACCCGACGAACGTGAACACCGCGATGATGAACAACCCGATGATGTACAAAACGTTCCGGCCCGACCTGGAGGCTCCGACACACGACGATGCCTTCGTGATCTACCCGATGCTCCAGGCGATGCCGGTGCCCTGGGTGCAGCCCGAGGACATCTCGCACGCCGTGGTCTACCTCGCCTCTGACGAATCGCGATACGTCACCGGACTGCAGATGTTCATCGACGCCGGTGCCGCGCTGAAAATGGGTTTCTGACCTCCCCGACGACATGACACCCGATCAGGCGGTACGAAGCTGGCTCGAGAGTCACCTGGGGCCCGTGCGGGCCTTCGAGCGCCAACCACGTTGGCGTCCGGCCTGGTTCGCCGACGTCGAACGCGACGGCACGATCATGCCGCTGTATGTGCGGGGCAACCGCGAGGGCATGGAGTTCTCGTTGTCCACCCATCGAGAGGCGGACATCCTTGAAGCCCTGGAGAAGCAAGGGATTCCAGTCCCACGCATTCACGGTCGGATTGAGGCACCACCGGCCATCGTGATGGATCGCCTCCCCGGCGCCACCAATCTGTCAACCTCGCCGAGTGCAGCAGAACGCAACTCGGTCATCGATGAATACATGGAAATCCTTGCGCGGATCCATCGGCTGGATCCGGGTGAGTTCTCCACCGCCGGGCTCAAGTTGCCCGAAAGCCCTCAGCAGCATGCGTTGTCGAGCTTCGAAGCGTCCGTCGCGAGGTATCGGTCTACCAAGAAGCGCCCGGAGCCGTTTCTGGAATTCGGCATCGGCTGGATCCGCCGCCACGTTCCCGCGCACCGGTTCGACCCTCGCTTCGTCCTCGGCGATCCCGGACAGTTCATGTTCGCCGACGGTCGTGTGACCGGACTGCTCGACGTCGAACTGGCCTACCTCGGCGACACCGCCCACGACCTCGCAGGACTGCGCCTGCGCGACATCTCCGAGCCCTTCGGCGACCTCGAGCGCGCGTTCCGGCGCTATGAGGAGGTTTCCGGCGTGGAACTGGACCTGCCGGTGGTCGAGTTCCACACCGCGCAGTTCTCGCTCACCACGCCTCTCTCGTTGGTGATGGTCTTGCACAACCCTTTTCCGATGAGCGACTTGCTGCAATATGAGGAGTGGTTTCAGCAATGCTCGCTCAACGCAGTCGAAGCCATGGCCGCGGTCGAGGGCATCGCCCTCGGCGATTACCGACTCCCGCATGCGACAGATGTCCGCCAGAGCGGCCTTATCGACGCGTTGGCACCCATCATCGAGGAGCTAGCGGCCGAGACCGAGATTGAGCGCTTTCGCCGGCGTCAAACGGCGCAAACCGCGCGCTACGTCGCCGGCGTCTGCCGGCACGGCCCCGCGATCGAATCCGAAAACCTCGACGACGTCGAACGCCTGCTCGGCTCCCGATACGCCGACTGGCGCGCAGGCGATGCGGCGCTGGAGGCATTCGTGCTGCAGGCGCCCGACAACATGGACACCGAGCTCATTCGGCTGTTCCACCGCCGCATCATGCGGCAAATGCGTTTACTGGAGCCGGTTCTCAACCGCGCCGGCGGCGTGCACCCGCTGACGCCGCTGGCCCGGTTACTCGGCCGCTGACGCGCGCGTCGGAGGCCGCTACCGTGCGACGAGCTCCAGCCGCTTCCGTCGTCGGACCAGGATGCTGGGCAGCCAATCTCCGACGTCACACGCGTCGATCCAGGTGGTCCGCTCCAGTAGCATCTTGAACACGATCTGAGCCTCCAACCGGGCCAGGGCCGCCCCGACGCAGAAATGCACGCCCTTGCCGAACGTCACATGCCCCTTCCCGTTGCTGCGGTCGAGAAGGAATTCGTTGGGCGACTCGAAGTGCTCGGGGTCGCGGTTGGCGGCTCCCCACAAAAGAATCAGATGCGCATTCCCCGGCACCTCCACCCCGCCGAGGGTGGTGTCACGCCACACGTGGCGGTAGTGGCCACGAAACGGCGGCTCGTAGCGCAGTGCTTCTTCGATGAAATTGCCCAGTAGTTCCGGGTTTTCGCGAATCCGCTGTTGGACCTCGGGGCGGTCGGCGAGAATCCATGCCGCACTGCCCAACAACGAGGCGGTCGACTCGCCGGCGGCGCTGAACAGCGTGAGCATGATGCCCATCGCCACGGCCTGGTCCACCTCGCCGGAGGCGTAGCGGGCGGCCATGTCCGGTATCAGCCCGGATTTGTCCGCGGTATCCGCCTTGTCGAAATGTTCCATGACGTACGCCGACAGTTCGAACGCCGCAACCCCCGCCTCCGCGAGCTGCGCCTCGGTGACGACGCCGTCGAGCAGGGTGGTGGTGGCGTAACCCAGCCGGATCAGTTTGTCGACATCGGCATGGGGCAGGCCCAGCAATTTTGCGACCACCATCATCGGGAGCCGGTTCGCCACCGCGCCCATCCATTCGATGCGTCCTTGGTGCAGGTTCTCCTCCCACAGGCGCTCGGCGGTCTCCGCAGCGAATTCCTCGATGATCCGCACCCGGCGCGCGGACAGGTGTGGGAGCAAGATCTTGCGGTGCAGTGCGTGCGCCGGATCATCGGCCGTGGCCAGGGCGTGGGTGGGGCTTCCCGCCTCCATCATCGGCAACGCCCCGATGCTGCCGTCCTCGCGGAAAATCATGGTTGCCGTGAGATTGGACGAAAAGTCATCGACCCGAGTGACGGCCTCGATCAACGCGTCCCAGCCACACACGGCATAGAAGTCGGAATCGGCGATGCGATGCACCGGAGCCGTCGCGCGCATCCGGTCATACATCGGATACGGATCCTGCAAAGCCTCGGCACCGAAGAAATCGACCGGGTCGCTCAAGACCGCCATAGACCCAGGCTGAAGGTGACCGTCGGCGCGGTCAATAGGGCGAGGAAAGTTTGATAAGCCTCCCGCCGCGCCGTCCGTGCACCCCAAACCGCTTGCGCGGGAGGACCAGCGCGTTAGCCTGAGAATTGTTACCGATAATTCTCACCCTGAGGGAAGTTTCTGTCGGCTGTACGGGAGGGTTGCATGGCACGGAACGACTGGCTGGTGGGCCGGGATCGCCGCAGCGCAGCCGCCGAACGGATATATGCGGCCGCCGCCGACCTCATCTCGCACGTCGGATACGACGAGTTCACCATCGAGAGCCTCGCCGAAACGGTCCACTGCTCACCGGCGACTATTTACCGGCACGCCGGCGGAAAGGCGGCCATCAGGGACGCGGTGGTTGCCCTCCAGGCAAGCCGCATCGTCGATACCGTGCGCGAGGCCATCAAAGACCTGACCGGCCGCGAACGAGTGGTGACGGCCACCATCCTGGCCCTGCAGCGCCTGCGCTCTGATCCGTTGGCGCAGCTCATGCAGACCGCACCGACGGTGCCGCGCAGCGAGTGGCTCACGAACTCCCCCGCTGTCACCGCACTCGCCTATGACATGCTCGGATCCGACAATGCAGATCCACTTGCCGCCCAATGGCTTATCCGGGCGTTCCTGGCGCTGTGGTGGTGGCCGGTGAGGGACCCCGCCGACGAACGCGCCCTCGTCGAACGCTTTTTCGGCCGGTCTTACGAAGACCCCGGCTGAGGGCCGAATCACCGACCCAGTACGGCCACAACACAGGACCCACCGCCCCCCATCGCCTGCGCCAGCCCGACGCGGGGATCGGCGGCCTGCCGCGAATCCGACTCTCCACGAAGCTGACTCACCACCTCGGCGACCTGGGCCAGTCCCGTTGCACCGAACGCGTGCCCGCGGGCAAGGCAGCCGCCGTCGGTGTTGGTCGGCAGCCTGCCTTTGGATCCCAACCCGCCCGACTGGACGAGTTCGGCGACATCCTTGACGTCGACGAGGCCGAGTGCGATCAGCGCGGTGACCTCCTCGCTGGCGCACATGTCATGCAGGGAAACAATTCCGACGTCATTCGCCGCGACCTGCGCCGCGGCGTAAGCCCGCCCTGCCGTCAGGGTTATTTGCGACGGCGGACCGACGCACGGACCCGCCAGCGGCCAGCCCGGGTCGCGGGGCCAACTCGTCTGCTCGATGGCGTTGATCGCCACGGACCGCGGACGTTGTCCGGACGTCACGACGATCGCGGCGCCGCCGTCGACCGAGGCGTGACACATCATCTTGGTTAGCGGCTCGGCGATCATCCGCGACGACATCACCTGTTCAACGGTCACCTCGTGGTCGTTGCGCCGAGCCGCCAGCGGATTCAGGCGCGCCTGGTTATACGACTTGGCCGCGACGGCACCGATAACATCCGGCGCGCAGTTCGCCTCGTACAGAAAGCGATTCGCCTCGATCGCGTAGTGGATCTGCGGCGGGAACCGGTCCCAGAAATCGACCGCCGCCGGTACCACCCCGCCGGGCTCGAGCGCGGTCGTCTTCTCATAGCCGATCGCCAACGCCGCCTCGCAGCGGCCCGACGCCACCGCCCACACAGCATGCCGCAGGGCGACCATGCCCCCCGCCGAGGCGCTTTCGATCGCGGTTACCGGGATCCCGCTGCGTCCCAACGCATGCGCGACCTTCAGCCCGGTCTGCGGCGGCGCCATCGACGACGAGCAGAAGACCTCGCCGATGGCGTCATAGCCGAGACCCGCGTCCTCGAGCGCCTGCCGGGCGGCCGTCACCCCGAACTGGGCGAGCGCGGTGTCGCCGTGTTTGCCGAACGGGGTGAGCCCGACGCCCGCGACGTGGACGCCCGTCACGCCGGATCCGCCTCGAAGAGCAGCACTTCAGCCTCGCCAAGCTTCCGCTCGACGATTCGGCCAACGGCACCGGGCCCGGGCCGTGGCCCGGACACCAGGAGTTGCACCCGGCCGTCGCGAGTGTCGACCCATGCGACGGAGTAGCCCTCCTGGCCGAACTCGGGAATCGGCGACCTCGACGGCACGAACGTCGATGCCCACACCGTCGCAGTCTCATCACTGGGTGGATCAGCCGGCACTTGTCATCCTCTCCTGACGGGCATTCGCGTCGCCCAGGGCCGGCGGCGGCGCCAGCGGGATCGGGCCCTGCCCGGTGAATCGCCACGGGAGACCGACCAGGCGCGCGGTGGTGATATCCGGATCGGGGTGGGCGATCTCCGGGAAGAATCCCCGCGCGGCCAGGTGGGGGTCGTTCACCAGGTCGTCCGCGCGCTGCACGACCGCGGCGCGCAACCCCGCGGCCGTCAGGCGCGCTGCCGCCTCGCCGGCCGGCGCGCCGGCGATCAGCGCGGCGAGCTGATCGGGTTCCCCGGCCAATTCCGTCAGGCGCGCCCGGTCCGCGGGAGCCGAGAGTTCGACCGCCACCCAGCGGTCATCGGCGCTACGGTAGACGCCGCCCCGCGCGTCGGCCCCACCGTCGGACACCACCCCCTCGGGGGCCGAGGCCGCGGCGACGAATTCGGCCACCGTGGACGCCACCACCTCGGCCATGGACAGATCGATCACCGCCCCGAAGTCGCGGGCAGGCCCGAGCGCCCAAGCCGCTATCACGGTGGCCGCCACCACCGAAGACAGCGGGTCGGCGATTACCGTGCCGAGCCGCGCCGGCGACCCGTCGGATCCCGTGGTGAGTCCGGCCAGACCCCCGTAGGACTGAACGTTGTTGGCGTACACGCGGTATCCGGCCATGGGACCCGTCGACCCGAAACCCGAGACCCGCATCACCAACCGGCCCGAGTCGGCGATTTCGACGGGGTCGACGCCGAGCCGGGTCAGCCGTGCCGCGCCGACATTCTCGATCAGCACGTCGGCTTCCTCGAGGGCGGCGGCGACGTCCTGCGTCGGCCGGCCGGGATCGATCAGCGCGCTGCGCTTGGAGTGGTTGGCCACCGCAAAATACGCGCCGCGCTCGACGCCGGGCCGCCCTGCGGCGAACGGTCCGGTGCGGCGGTAGATGTCGAGTCGGTCGCGGTCTTCCAGTCGCAGCACCCGGGCACCCATCCCACCGAGCAACGCGCCGACGATCGGCCCGGCCAGGACGTGGGTCAGCTCGGCGACTCGCAGGTTGTTCAGCCGGCCCGTGCGCTGCCGTCCGAACCGCCCGCCCGGGCGCGTCGCCCATGGGGGGGCCAGTACGGACAGGGCAGTACCGCCCAGTCGAGTCACCGAAATGGCTCCGCGAGAAGCGAATTGGGGCGACGTCAGGATCTCCGCGGGTGTATTCACCGGCGTCGAAGGCACGCCGTTGGCCTGCAACAGGGCTGCGCAGTCTTCCTTGAGGAGCGTCGCCGCCCACGCCCCGACGTGGTGGTTGATCAAATCGGCGTGCTCTATCCGGGCGGCTCGTTCGCCCAGGCCCGTGGCCCATCCGGGATGACCCAAGGCCACCAACAGGCCGGTCCACTGGTGATTTTCGACGGCGGTGATGCGCACCAGCCCGTCGCGGCAGGCGAACAAGCCCGACGGGGCGAGATAACGCCCGCTGCCCGCCCTTCCCGGGCAGGAGTACAGCACGTGGGCGCACTCGGGAAGGGCCGCGGTGAATGCGACCGCCTCCTGCACCGATACATCCACGCTCACCGGCGCGCTCGTAGCGTTGCGCCGATCGAGGCCGTGCAGGGCCGCCAGCGCCGTCACCGCGCCCGCCGCCTTGAGCGCGACATAGCCAGGGGCGGGCACCGGCGTCCCGTCGGAGCCCTCGATCGTAGCGAGCATGCCACCGGTCGCCTGGGCGATCAGTTCACCACCCCGCTCGACGGAGCGCGGTCCGGTCAGGCCGAATGGGCTGACGCTCACCACCACGGCGTTTCTGGCCTGCGGCGGGTCGATCGCGGCGTCGTGGTCGACGATCACGATGTCGTGTGCGTCGATCAATGCCGATGTGTCGCTTGGTGATTGCAGAATTCGCTTGCCACGATCTAGAACCACGTCAACCAGTGGCACCGACGCGGCGCCAACCGCGATCATCGGCCCTACCCGGGACGGCGAGAAACCGCCGCCGAGCTTACTCACCTCGGCGCCGAGGTTCGCCAGCAGCGACGTGGCCGCCGCAGCGGCGATCCCGTCGCCGACCTGAAGGACTTTGACACCCGAGAGGAACGAGTTCACCCGTCACCTCCCGGCTGCTCCACCGGATAGCGCCCCGTGAGCCAGCGCGTCACGATGTCGCGGTGGTGCGCGCGCTGACCGAGACTTCCCGCGGCACTGGCCGCCCGGCGGAGATGAACGTGGGCATCGTGCTCCCACGTGTACGCGATGCCGCCGAACACCTGAGTGGCGCCCTCGGGCACGGTACGCAGCGCGTCGATACCCCAGTAGGCGGCGAGGGAGCCCAGCGCGGGGGCCTCGGGATGCCCGTGTTGGCAAGCGTCGGCGGCACGATTGACGAGCGCCCGCCCGATCTCGATCGCGCACCGCTGATCGACCAGGCGGTGCTTGATCGCCTGGAAGGCGCCGATCGGGCGGCCGAAGGCGACGCGCAGCTTCGCGTACTCTGTTGCGGCCTCGTTGGCGGCCGCCGCAATGCCAACCAACTCGGCCACCCGGCCGATCAGGGCGCGCAGCGCGGCTTCACCGTGGCGGCGGACCGCATCCGGCCCGGTCTTGAGGACCTGAATCGGCGTATCGCTCAGCGTGATTCGTGCGCCGGGGTTGTGATCCAGGGGCGTCACCGGCTCGCGCACCACGCCCGCCTCCGCCGGGTCGACAACCCCGAGCACGGCGGACTCTCCGTCGCCCGCGCAGACCAACAATTTGGTTGCGACCGCACCGAACGGCACGAGCGGCCACACTCCGGAGACGCCCGCCGCGGTGCGCTCTCCGCGCTCGGGCAACAGCAGGGGAATCCCGTCGGCGCAGCGGTTCTCGCACCATCCCGTGGCCGCCGCCATCGCAAGCGGGGCAGGGGCCGACGCCGCGCCGGCGGCCTCGGCCAGCACGCACAGATCACGGAGCCCGCCCCCTCCGCCCCCGGCGGCCTCGCTGACCAAGACGTCGGCCCACCCGGCCTCGACGATCGTCTGCCACAGCTTCGGGTCGAACACCGGGCCGGGGCCATCGAGCAGGCTCCGAAAAGAGCTGGCAGACCACACCTTTCGGAGGGCATCATCGGCCGACGCCCGCAACTGCTCGAGTTCGGCCGCGCTGCGTGCGAGTTCGTTCAGCGACGACGGGCCATCAGGGGTCACGCGGCAGTCCCAGCAGCTTCTCGGCGATCACGTTGCGCTGGACCTCAGACGTGCCCGCACCGAAGGTCGCCGCCCGCATCAGCAGGTAGCTCCGTGCGACGTTCCCGTTGTTCGCCGCCCCCGCCGAGCCGCGCTCCAGGGTGCCACCCGGCCCGGTGAGTTCCAGGCCGAAATTGGCCATCTCCTGATCGACTTCCGACGTCAGCAGCTTGGCCACCGACGCCTCGGGCCCGGGACTGACGCCGCGGACGCCGGCGGCCGTCGCCTGGGCCGAGATCTGACGCAGCGCCTCCACCCGCGCGGCGAAACCGACGATCCGATCGGCCACGTAGCCGTCGCCGCAGCCCTCGTGCCCCAGCGCTCCTTGCTCCTGCGCCATCTTGATCAGAATCGCCAGCCGCCGTTCGATCCGATGGGTGCGGCTCTGTCCGACGCGCTCGTAGCCCAGCGTGGATTTGGCCACCCGCCAACCGCCGTGCAGTGGGCCGAGCACGTTGTCGAGCGGCACCCGCACCGAATCGAAGAACACCTCGTTGAACTCGGCCTGCCCGGTGATCTGGCGGATCGGGCGCACCTCGATCCCGCTGGTGCGTAGGGGTACGAGGATGTAGCTGATTCCTTGGTGCTTGTCCGCCGTGGGATCCGTGCGTGCCAGGATGTAGATCCAGTCGGCGTATTGCGCCTTGGACGTCCAGACCTTCTGCCCGGTGATGACCAGCTCTTCGCCGTGGATCTCGGCCCTGGTCTTCAGGGCGGCGAGATCACTGCCCGCGTCGGGTTCGCTGAATCCCTGACACCACACCTCGTCGCCCGAAAGGATTTTCGGCAGATAGCGTTGGCGTTGCTCGTCGGTACCCCACTGGATGATCGTGGGGCCGAGCTGATTGACGGCGCTGCGGTTGATGGGCTCTGGGGCGTGCGCGGCGGCCATCTCGGCGTTGAAGATGAGCTGTTGCACCGGAGTGGCCGCGCGACCACCGAATTCGGACGGCCATGAGATCGCCGCCAAGTCCGCGTCGTGAAGACGCCTCTGCCACAGGCGCATTCGGCTCAATCGATCCATCTCGTCGCGGCCCTGGACGCGCACGTCCGAGGTCAATGCCGTTGCAAGAAACCCGCGCACCTCGTCGCGGAACTGCCGATCGGCCCCGGTGAGGACGACCCCGTAATCCGGTTCGGTCACGCCCCACCGCGAAGGATCGACGCCATCCGTACCTTCATGTCGCCGTACGTGATCGCGGTAGCGCCCGCCCTGGGCGCGCGGCCGGCGTCCACCTTGGGCGCCGACAGATCCAGGCCGGCAATTCTTTCCCGCAGCGCCGCGACGGTGCAGTGTTCCCTGCCCCGTCGCTCGACGCCGGTGTAGCCGAAGGCGCGGGCCGCATTACGCCAGGTGATCGCCTCGACCTCGTCGGGTGTGCAGCCCTCCAACTGGGCGGCGAGCTGCTCGGGCGCGTCCGGCCAGCTGCTGTCGGAGTGCGGGTAGTCCATCTCCCAGCAGATGGTGTCCACTCCGATGCGCTCCCGCATCTCGATGCCGACCCGGTCGCGGATGAAGCACGACATGAAGTTGCGGCGATACACGTCGCTGGGGCTCAGCCCGTCACCCAAATCGTCTCCCGTCCAGGCCCGCTGTCGCGAGTAGATGTCCTCGAATCGCTCCAGCAGGAACGGAATCCATCCGATGCCGCCCTCCGACAGCGAGAACTTGATGGACGGGAACTTCTTCACAATGGGTGAGAACAACAGGTCGGCAACGAAGCGCTGGGTGTCGATCGGCAGCATCGAGTTGTACGCCAGATAGGTGGTCAGGTCCGACGGCACCGGCAATCCGCCGCCCGTGCCGATGTGGATGTTCACGACAGTGTTCTCTGTGCAGATCGCCTCCCACAGCGGATCCCAGTGCGGATCCTGCCAGGGCGGCTGCCCGTAGCTCCCGATGTGCTGTGGAGCCGTCACCGCGCGACAGCCGCGCCCCGCCAGGCGCCGCACTTCGGCCGCGGCCAGGCTCGCGTCCCACAACGGCAGGATCCCCATCGGGATGAACCGGTCGGGATGCCGCCCGCACCAGTCCTCGATGTGCCAGTCGTTGTAGGCGCGCACCATCGCCTCGGACACGTCGCGGTCCCCGCGGTAGGTGAACAGCGCGCCCGAGATGGTCGGGAACGACGGGAAGCACAGCGACGCAAGGACCCCCGAGGCGTCCATGTCGTTCACCCGTGCGTCGACGTCGTAACACCCCGACCTCATGTCGCTGAATCGCGACGGCTCGAATCCCCATTCGTCGTTGGGCCGGCCCACAACGGCGTTGAGCCCGATGTTCGGCAGCTGCAGACCGTCGTACACCCAGAAACACATGCCGTCGGCGTCCTCGACGATGCGCGGTGCGTCGTCGGCGAAACGGCTTGGCACCCGGCCGTTGAACATGTCGGGTGGTTCCACGGTGTGGTCGTCGACGCTGATCAGTACCAGATCGAGAGGATCAATCACTCGAACAATCCTAAACTAATAGACACTTTCTGTCTAAGTGTTCTATCCGGACTCTCTCGCTTGGGCGAAGTCCTGCACCCAGCCCGCCATCAGGCCGTAAACGGCCTCCATGGCATCGCGCGCGGCGGCGTCGTCACCGATGGGCTCGTAGTCGATGTCCCAGACCACGATTGATTCTCCGCCGGCATCCGCGCTCTCGGTCACGGTGTTGACCGCCACGAAGCGGCTGACCGGCATCGGATTGTTGGTGATCTCGTACGACAGCGCACGCTCGTCCGGCTTGATCCAGATCAGGGTCTCGATGACCGGCTTCTCGGTGCTCGCTGCGATGAACCGCCGCATGCCGGGTCCTTCGCCCTCGACCCTGACATCGCTGGGTCCGGGGATCCAGTCGACGTTACCGAAGTCGGCGAGAACGGCCCACACCGCGTCCGGTGGCACGGCGAGCCGCTTGGTGACCGTGAATGTTGGCATTCGCCGACCGTATCACCCGATGTGACAATTGATCGACTAGTGTACTTATGTACTGCCAACGCGCGAAGGAGGGCTGATGGCCACCGACTCCGCCGCTGGAGGCGAATTCGAGGTCGATGAGGACTGGGTCCGCTATGAGGTTGTCGAACCGCACATCGCGCAGATCACCATCAACCGGCCCGAACGGCGCAACGCCATCCTGTCTCCGGGCATGCATCGACTCTTCAAGGAGCGGCTGGACCGCGCCGAGGACGATGACCAGGTCAAGGCCGTCGTGTTGCTGGCCGAAGGCAAGGACTTCTGTAGCGGCGACGACGTGCGCCGGCTCCCGGTGGAAGAAGCGGGACTGCGCAAGGGCGAGCGACTGCCGCAGACCGCGCGCCTGGGCAACGCCCGGCGGCTGCACCGGCACCTCACCAATTGGCTGGAGTTCCCGAAGACGGTGATCGCCGGCTGTCAGGGTGCCACGCTGGGCGCCGGGATGAATCTGGCCCTGGCCGCCGACATTCTGGTCGTCTCGGATGACATGTACGTTGCCCGCCCTCAGGCGCGCATTGGGTTCGCCGGGTTCTCCACGGCCATGCCGCTCGCGTTGCTCAAGATGGGACCCAACCGCGGCTACGAGGCGATGATCACCGGCCGCAAGGTGTCCGCGCACGAACTACGCGAGTGGGGGGTAGCCGCGTCGGTGGTGCCCGCCGAGCGGCTCCGCGACGAAGCGTTGCGCTATGCCCGCGCGATCGCTCACCACTCGGCCGACGGCCTGATGGTGGGAAAGCACGCTCTGATCGCGTTTTGGCACGCCGTCGGGATGGCGCAGTTCGGGGACTGGGTCCCGATGGGCCACACGGTGTTCAGCAACCTCGTGTGGCGCGACGACGAGTTCAACTTCATGAAGGAACGCAGTACCCGCGGCGGCCGGGAGGCGATGGCCGAGTTGGAACGCCGCTATGCCGAGTGGGGGTTCGAGTAGGCGATAGCTAAACAGCTATACAGATATTGTTTGTATGTTCTGTATGCTCGTCTTTGACGCGAGGCCACGAGGAGTTGGATGACGATGGGTGTGTTGGACGGACGGACCGCGTTGGTGACGGGGGCCGGGCGGGGAATCGGCGCCGCGGTGGCAGAGGGCTTGGCCGCCGAGGGCGCGACGGTCCTGGTCTCCGATGCGGGCGTCGGCGTCGACGGGACCGGACACGACTCCGGTCCGGCCGAAAGCGTCGCGGCGGCGATAACGAGCCGTGGCGGCAAGGCATTCGCCGACACCACCGACATCACCGACTTCGCCGCGTGCGCGGATCTCATCGGCCGGGCCGCCGAGACGCTCGGCGGCTTGGACGTCGTGGTGAACGCGGCGGGGATCCTTCGCGACGGCATGGTCTTCAAGATGAGCGAGCAGGACTGGGACGCGGTGGTGTCGGTGCACCTCAAAGGGACGTTCAACGTCACGCGCCACGCGGCGGCCTGGTGGCGGGAGAACCGCGGCGGGCAGTACCGGCTGATCACCTTCACATCCATGTCGGGCTTGCAGGGCGCGCCGAGCCAGCCGAACTACGCCGCGGCCAAGATGGGCATCGTCGGCCTGACCTTCTCGTGCGCCAACGCGCTGCGCAACTACGGGGTGCGCTGCAACGCCGTTGCGCCGATCGCGGGCACCCGGATGACGCAGGGCATCAAGGGCGGCGGCAGCATGGACTACTCGGACTCGAACGTTCGCCTTTCGCCGAAGAATTGCGTGCCGCCGGTCGTGTATCTGGCCAGCGAGCAGTCCGACTGGCTCAACCGGCGCGTGATCTTCGCCGGGAACGGGCGGATCAGCCTGATGTCCAATCCGGTCGTCGAACGCGAGATCGTGTCGGCGTCGGGGACGTGGGACATCCCGACCGCATTCGCCGAGATCGAGACGTCGTTCAAGGAAGCGGTGCTGTATCCCAACATCTTTGACAAGCCACCCTCCAGCTGAGCCGACGAAAAGTGCGACAATGACCGAGCTTGCCACCGAGCGGGTGCCACAAAAGTTCGCCTGCGGCGAGACTTTCGTGCCCAAGAGCCGGTACATCGACCCGGAATTCCTGAACCTCGAGCTGGAGCGATTGTTCACCCGCGTGTGGCAGCCCGCGTGTCGCGTAGAGGAAGTACCGGACGCCGGCTGCTTCTACGAGTACACGATCGGCCGGCAGTCCATCGCCGTGGTGCGCCAGAAGGACGGCAGCATCAAGGCATTCCACAACACCTGCGCCCACCGCGGCATGAAGGTCGTCCGCGGCAGCGGTTGCTCGGCCAACAAAGAGCTGCGCTGCGAATTCCATGGCTGGCGTTATGAATTGGATGGCCGGTCCTCCTTCGTCCCATGTCGCGACGAATTCGCACCGCGTCCCCGCCAGCAGTGGGGCCTGCGTCCCATCGCGGTTGGGACGTGGGGTGGCTGGGTGTTCGTGAGCATGGCCGAGGACCCGCCGGATCTGCTCGAGTGGCTGGACCCGCTGCCGACCGCGCTGGCTCCATTTCGGTTGCAGGACATGCGCTACCGCTGGCGCAAGCGCACGTTCCTGCCGGCGAACTACAAGACCGTCGTCGACGCTTTCATCGAGGGCTATCACACGCCCGGGACCCATCCGCAGACGATGCGATCGGCGCAGGGCCCGCGGCCGTCTGCGGAGCCCGCAGCGCCGCAAGAATACGTCTACGCTCCCTACACCCCGACCATCACCTATAAGAACCACTCGCGGTTCGTCTACACACAGCGTCCCGAGCATGCCGGCCGCGACAAGGGCCGCCAGGAGCAGGCGGCGCGACCCGAGGTGTTCGCGAATTCGATGAAATACCAATACCTCGAGGTCGGGTCGCTGGTCACCGAGCGAGACTACCGGGCCGCGCAAAAGCTGGCCGCGATGGAGCCCGGCGACGTCCCACCGTTTGTTCTGTACCACCAGATGTGCGAGGAGCTCGCCCGCGCCGAAGGCGTTGACTTCCCGCGGATGTCGATGGAGCAATACTTCGCGGGGAACGGCGACTGGCATGTGTTTCCGACCATGGTGATCCTGGTCGAGAAGTCCTGCCTGCTGGGATACCGCATGTTGCCCGACGCCGAAGACCCGAATCGGTGCACGTTCGAGATGTTCTCGCTGGAGCATTTCGCGCCCGGCGAGGTGCCCGAGACGCAGTGGCAGGTCTTCGAGCGGTGGCAGGACCACGACGGCTGGGGCGAGCTGCCCTCACAGGACCTGAGGAACATCGGCGCCATCCACGCGGGCATGCACTCGGCCGGGTTCGAGGGACTCTGGCTCAACACCGCCCAGGAGATGTCCATTCGCAACGAGCATGCGATCGCCGACAGGTTTCTTTTCGGTGCGGACCGCGACGGTGTGGATCGTCGCGCTCAGGAGGGCGGTTCCTCCGCGTCGACATCGGAGAAGCGATAGGGGTTCTCGCCATCGGCGGCGGCTCCCAGCCGCATTCATGCGACGACAGCAACACCGCCGACCGTGCAGCCGCCGGTTTCGATCGCCGGGATGGCCTGACGTACAAGCTGGTTGGCGACCCACGTGGAGTTCCCGGTGGGCGCAACACCAACTTGCCGAATCGGGCTGCGCCAGAAACACGTTGGTGACCGGTCAGAGACCTGTTTCAGTCGGCTCACGCGGATATCCGAAAAGTTGCAGCGCTTCGTCGGCGACTGCGATCAGCGAGCCGGTGGGGGCATCGCGTTCGCCGGTCAGCCGGTCGAAGATTCCGATGTCTTTACGGAGCAGGGGTCCCACCATTGGAGCCAACACCCCGAAGCCACCGACAGCGACGGCGGTGTTCAGCGAAAAGCTGTTGCCGCTGCTAACCGACAAAGCGCGGCCCAGAGCGTGCTCGTCCAGGCCCAACCGAGTGCCGGCAACCATCGCGTCGCGCGCCAGGGCGTAGTGGGCGGCGTGCAGAGTGTTGTTGACGAGTTTGGCGATCAACCCGCTGCCGAGCGGCCCGAGGTGAATCACGTTGCCGCCGAAAGTTTCGAGCTCCGCGCGGCATTTTTCGTAGTTCTCGTCCTCGCCGCCGACGAGGACGGTGAGCTTGCCCTCGGCAGCCGCGAAGCCGCCGCCGCTGACCGGAGCGTCGATCACCCCGACGCCCCGTTCCGCCGCGATCCGCGCAATGTGGTGACAGACCTCCAGGCTGATTGTCGAATGGATGGCCAGCACGGACCCGGGCGACATGCCGGCGAGCACCCCGGATTCGCCCAGGACGACGTCTTGGACCCCTGCATCGTCGACCACACAGATCCCGACCACGTCGCTGTTGGCCCCCAGCTCGGCCCGGGTTTCCGCGAACGACGCCGCAGAACCGCGATAGGGCTCAAGCGATTCCGCCCGGCGTGCCCACAACGTCGTGGGCACCCCGCAGGCTATGAGCCGATCCGCCATTCCCTTGCCCTGGTCCCCGAGACCGATGAATCCGGCTCGGATCTGCGGACGAGCCGACGACGTCGGCGTCGCGGAGTCGGGGCGCGCGGTCGAGCCGGCTTGGTCAGTCATGAAGGGCGATGGCCTCCTCGGGACAGGACCGCACGGCGTCCGTGGCGGAGGGTTCCTCTCCTACTGGCACCTCGGCCGCCAGCAGCACGCTGTGCCCCTCCTCGTCGGCGTCGAACAACGCGGGCGAGAGGCTGTAGCAGCGGCCATGCCCCTGGCAGGCTCCGCTGTCGAGCTCCAGCCTCATCCACGCACCTCCCAACTCAGTGGCAGCGGCCGCGCCAGCCGCACCGGAAGAGCTTCGTATCGCAACGATGAGCCCGGCGTGATCTCGTAATCGGGAATGCGCTTGTGAAATTGGTCGAGTGCCGCCCGCAGCTCCATCCGGGCGAGATGGCTTCCCAGACAACGGTGAAAACCGCTTGCGAACGAGTAGTGCGGATTGGGCCGACGGGTCAGGTCCACTTTGAGAGGATCTTTGAACTTCTCCGGATCCAGGTTGGCAGCGGCCCACAGCACCGTCACCTGCGTTCCTGCGGCCACGGTCGTCTCGCCGACCTGCATGTCCACGGTCGGAGTGCGCGATGCCACCGGCACCGGGGTCTCCCAACGCATCAACTCTTCGATGGCGTCGGGCCACATTTCCGGGTTCGCCACTACCTGACGGCGCTCGTCGGGATGGCGCGCGAGCCAGGACAGGATGCAGGATAGCGACGCCGCTACGGTATCCAGGCCGGCGATCATCAGCAGGAAGCAGATGTCGAGAATGTTCTCGCGGGTCAGTGAGTGGCCGTCGACTTCGGCTGTCATGAAGCGGCCGAGGATGTCGTCCCCGGGTTCGCCGCTCGCTTCGCGTTCGTCGAGGACTTGGTTGAAGTACGCGTAGCACCGTTTGCCCGCCGCCTTGTACCTGGCCTCACGTTGCGCGACGGTTTCCCCCTCGACGTCGCGCAGCAAATCGTCTTTGTTCTGCAGGAAGTAGTTCAGCTCGGAGAGCGGAATTCCCATGAGGCGCAGGAAAATCGTGGACGGGAGGATCGCGCAGAATTCAGCGTAGATGTCAGCGTGGCCGCGTTCGATGAACTTGTCGATCAGCTCGTCGGCGAGCGTTCTTACGTCGGTCTCCAGGTGAGCGATCGCCTTCGCCGAAAAGATCGGGTCAAGCAGTTTGCGGTATTTGGTGTGCTCGGGCCGGTCGATGTCCAGCGGAATCAGCGGGCGATCGGCGCTCTGCGTATTGCCCACTGCCCCCGATCCGCGCACATCGTGGCTGCGGGTCAGAGCGTCGACGCTCTTGGCGGCGCCGACAATGTGATTGCTGTCGATCACGATTATCGGCGCCGATCCGATGCCTGCGTACACTTCCTGTGGTTCGGGGACAGTCAGCATCGCTGCGAAGTCACCCCCGAAGGCCTCGGCGGCTATGCCCTCCGTTACGGCGTCGTCGGACTGTTCGTCGTGGCTAGCCGACAGCGCTGTCGTTTCGCTCATTTTTGTTCCTTCGCGGTGTACTACGGGGAAGTCCCAGGAATCGCTCGGCAATCACGTTTCGCGCCACGTCGGTGGATCCGCCATAGATGCCGGTCCCCGGCGCGAATCGGAATCCCGCTTCGAATGCACCGTCGCCGGCACTCCCCTCCGCCCCGCGCGCCAGAAGGGCTGTCGGGCCGATGAGATCGATCAGCTCCGACGCCGTCTGCACCAGCAGGTCGGAGGACAGGATGCGAGCCGGCGGTCCCGACGCCGAACGCGTCATCTCGACCTTGACGAGCGCTTCGCCGATGCGCTCGGCCACCACGGTGTCGTCGAGCAAGGATGTGCCTGCGGGACCCGGTTGCGTTGCGGCCCAACGAACGAACTCCGCGAGGAGTTTCTCGCACTCGGCCAGGTAGGGCCCCCCGATGGTCGGGTCACTGCCGTCGGCGGAGATGCCGTGTTCCTGGCTCAGCGGCGCGGCGACCACGGTCCAACCCGCGTTGACGTCGCCCAGGCGCCAGCGGTCGTTGACGCGAACATCCTGCAGGTAAACGAAATTGGTACGTTCGCCGCCAAGTGTGCCGATCGGCCGGATCTCCACCCCCGCAGTGTCCAGGGGCAGAAGGAAAACGGTGAGGCCCTTGTGCATGGGCGCCGACGGGTCGGTGCGCGTGAGGAGAAAGCAGTATTGGCTGAACTGGGCACCGGTGGTGAACATCTTCTGTCCGTTGATAACCCATTCGTCGCCATCCCGCTCCGCGCGGGTGCGCACCGCGGCCAAATCCGATCCGCAGTCCGGTTCGGTGTAACCCAGGCAGATGCGAACGGTGCCGTCAGCGACCCGCGGCAGCACCTCGGCCTGGATGTCCGGCGAGCCGAAGATTCGGATGGCGATCGGTGGTAGCAACGTCGTGGAGGCCAGGATGTAGGGCGCGCCGCTGCGCGCCCATTCGGTGGCGACGATGCGCGCCCGCAACGCGTCCAGGCCCGCCCCACCCTCGGACGTCGGCCATTGCGTCGCGACCCATCCCCGCGCCCCCATCGCCAGGTGCAGGCCCTCGTTGAATCCGCCGCCGTGCAGCCGTTCGTCTTCCAGCACCGCCGGGGTGACGTGTTCGCCGAAGAAGGCGCGTGCCCCCTGCCAGAACGTGAGGGTGTCGTCGTCGAGTTCGATGGTCTCGAAATTCACGCGAGCGCATCCTTCAACACATGCGGCGCCCACCGGGCGACGCGTCGCAGAAGGGTGCGACGGTCGCCGACGGCCAGCGCCCAGCCTTTGGCCCGGCGGTAGTAGAGCTGAACGTCGGATTCAAGGGTGAACCCGAAGCCGCCCTGGGTGTGGATGGCGGTGGCCCCGGCTTGCTCGGCGGCGTCACCGGCGGCCAGCACTGCGCACAAGGCCAGCGCACCAACGGATTCGGGTTCATGGTCGCAGAACCAGGCAGCGCGCCACATCAGCCGCCGGGCCGCGCCCACGCTGTTGGCGGCGTCGACCAATGGATGAGCGATGGCTTGAAACGCTCCGATCTGGGTGCCAAAAGCCGTGCGCTCTTTGGCGTATTGCACACCGAGGTCCAGGGCGGCCTGACCCAGCCCGACCAGCGCGGCCGCCGTCAAGACGTGCCATTCCCGTTCAGCTAGGTCCCACTCGTCGGCCGAACCCACCCGTGCGCCACCGGTAACCTCGCGCCAGCCCAGCGGAGCGCACGCCAGATTGGGCTGGGTCGGCGCCGGCGGGCTGGTGACCAGCGTCAGGTTGGCGCCCTGCGGCGCGAGCACGGCCTCTGCGATCGCTCCGGCGGGTGCTAGCCGACGGTCGGCGGTGCCCGGGGCGAGGGTGACAACCGCGCCACGATCGCGCATGGCGGCCAGCAGCCGCGATGACGGGTCGATGCGGGCGAGCGCGCGAGCCGCCGCCAACACCTCGGCCAGGGGTACCGGCGCCGCGCGGCGGCCGGCCTCTTCGAGCACGAACGCCAGCTCGACCAAGCCGGCCCCGTCGCCACCGACCGCTTGGGGCAGCGCCATCTCAACGAGGGCACGTTCCTGGAGCTCGTCCCACAGCGCCGCGTCGAACCCGTCCGGTTCGGCCGAGCGAACCCGTGATGTCGGGATGGTCTTTTCGAAATAGGCCCGGAAGGAATCCCGCAGTGCGGCCTGCTCCTCGCTGAGCGAGTAGTCCTGTTGGCGAAGCGAGAACTCTGCGTTCATCGGACGGCCACTCAGGGGGCGTCCTTCAGGACGCTTTCGTCAAAACCAAATAGCCTGCGTGCATTTCCGCCGATGATGGCCCGCGCACTGTCGATGTCGACGCCGGCGAAGAGCCTGTCGAGGATCTTCTCCGACTCTGGGTATGTGCTCTCGGGGTGGGGATAGTCGTTGCCCCACAACAGGCATTCGGCGCCGGTATCCGCGAGGTTCGTAATCGCGACGGGATCGTCCTGGAAGGTCGAGTGGATCTGATGCCGGATGTAGTGACTGGGCAGTTCGGCAAGTTTCGGTTTGGTCCAGCCGATCTCGTCGTGCGCCTGGTAATAGTAGTCCAGCGTCTGCATCGCCCACGAGATCCAGCCGCCGTTGCACTCGACGAAGACAGCGTGCAGGTCTGGATGCCGCTCCAGGATCCCGCTGCAGCTCAACAAGGCGGCTGCGCGCGGCGCCATCGATTGCGTGGCAAGAAGATTCGCCGTGCCGCTCCCCCACCCTCGATAGAAGATCATGTCGTGGCCGCTGCCCTGATGCATGACGGCCGGCCGGCCCGTCGACGCGATGACGCCCCACAGCGGTTCCCACTCTTTGGAGTTCCACTCCGGCTTGCCGACCAGCGGCAACAGCAGTCCACCCACCGACGGATCGGCAGCCACCCGCTCGACCTCGGCGATGGCCATGTCGGCATTCCAGGTGGGGATCATCATCGCAAGTTTGATCCGGTCGTGTCCCCCGATCTGCTCGCGAATCCAATCGTTGTAGACCTCGCATACCGACTGCCCAGCAAGGGGATTGGCGATGCCCCACGCGTATAGCCCGATGGTGGGAAAGACGATTTCGGCGTTGATGCGGTCGGTCCGCATCATGTCGAGCCGCACGTCGGGCGAGGCCGCCGCCACGCGCTCGGCCTCCTTGGCTGCTGCCTCTTCTGCCGACAGTTCGTTCCAACCGATGGGGCTGCCGTTGACGACCAGGCTCCACCCGCCGGCGTCATTGGCCAGGATGCGGCGCGGGGCGTGATCGCGCAGGTCCACGCTGAGGCGTTCATACCAGAGGTCATGCGGCTCGTCGACGTGCGCATCGGCCGAGATCTTGGGCAGATCGACGGTACTCGTCATATCAGACCTGCACCGTCTCCCGGCCGGCCGCCTCCGCACGGGCCCGGTATTCGGCCTTGCTCACCGTCGACAGGTCGACGTCGGTGGCCCTGGCGCGTAGCGCACCCACCGTCGCGTCTTTCTTCGCGGTGTGTTTGAACGGGTCGAAATCAAAGAAACGACAGCTGTTTTCGTGAGTGATCTTATTGATTTCCTCGTCGGTCGCACCGGCAGCCGTGAACTCGCCGAACAACTGCTCCGGGCCGTTGGGCCAGGTCGAGTCGGTGTGCGGATAGTCGCACTCCCACGCCAGATTGTCGATGCCGATCTCGTTGCGCAGCTTGACGCCGGCCGGGTCGGTGATGAAGCAAGCCAGGACCTGGTCCCGAAATATCCTGCTGGGCATGCGATCCGACCAGTCCTGACCGATCCAGAGTTGATTCTTGGCATGTCGGTCGGCCCTCTCGAGGTAATAGGGGATCCAACCGATGCCGCCCTCGGAAAGGGCGATACGCAGGTCCGGGAATCTGCGCAGGGTACGGCCGAACATGAGGTCCTGCAAGGCCATCAGCGTGAGCTGGGTGGGCAGGATGATGTGATGGTCGATCGGAGCGTCAGGCGCCAGCGTGATCAGGCCGCCACTGGCCCCGATGTGCATGCACAGCACGCTGCCCGTCTCCGACATCGCGGTCAGCATCGGGTCCCAGTGCTCGCTGTGAAAGCTGGGGAAGCCGAAAGCGTGCGGCGCCTCGAGGAAGCTGATGGCCTTGCAGCCTTTGCCGGCCAGACGCCGCACCTCGGCCGCGCACAATTCCGGATCCCACATCGGCACAA
>NZ_LZIX01000169.1:0-569 GCF_001666955.1 Mycobacterium sp. E735
CGCCAGCGCTACGGCCGCTTCTTCAAGATGGCCTACCAGGTGCTGCCGTCCGACGGAATCATGTTGCTGCACACCATCGTTCGCCCCTCCTTCAAGGAGGCCAGGGCGCGGGGCATGACGCTGACGCACGAGATCGTGCACTTCTCGCAGTTCATCCTCACCGAGATCTTCCCGGGGGGCTGGCTCCCGACCCCGCAGACCGTCGGGGAGTACGCCGTAACGGCCGGCTTCGAGCTGACCCGGGTGCACTCACTGCAGCTGCACTACGCGCGCACCCTGGAGACGTGGGCGGCCGCCCTCGAGGCGAACCGCGACGAGGCCATCGCCATCCAGTCGCAAGAGGTCTACGACCGCTACATGAAGTACCTGACCGGTTGCGCGAAGCTGTTCCGCAAGGGCATCAGCAATGTGGGCCAGTTCACCCTCGTGAAGTAGGCGGCGAGGAGCTGGGGGTCGTTCCGCTACTTTTGCAGCGTGAACTGGTCGACGTCGGTGTAACCCTGGCGGAACAGCTTCGCGCAACCGGTCAGGTACTTCATGTAGCGGTCGTAGACCTCTTGCGACTGGAT
>NZ_LZIX01000170.1:0-5410 GCF_001666955.1 Mycobacterium sp. E735
GCCCTTGACGAACAGCAGCGCGCCCCCGCCGCCGAAGGCGATCAGCCCGAGCATGACGGCCCCCGCCCGGCTATCCATACCAGCCCTACCCGGCCTGGCAACCGCAACCGCCGCAGCGCAAGCCGAGCGGCGGCGAGGTCTTCGGCGCGGCCATCGCCGGGATGGCCCTCTATGCCGGGATCAACGCGATCCTCGGCCCGCTGGTGTTGTTCGGGCTCGCCAACGCGATCGCGCCGAAGGCCGCGTTCGCGACGGGGGCCGTCATGCTCGGGCTGATCGCCTTCGGCGGCGGGGGCGCGCTGCTGTTCGTCAAGGGCAGCGCGTGGGCGAGGGGGATCGGCATGGGACTGATGATCGGCTGGGCGCTCACCTCCATCTTCACCGTCGGCATCTGCACCGGATTGAACCCGATGCTCTACCACATCACCCGATGAACGGCATGGAACTGCGCGGTGACCGAATCCACCGCTACGTCAACGCTTTTTGCCCGCGATGTCACGCCGAACAACCCGATCGCCCGTTGAGTGACGTGGCGCGGCTCAGTGGCTGGCTCGCCGTGCGCGGCGACGGCCAGGTCTGGCTCGAACGAGGCTGTCCCCGGCATGGACTCGTTCGGACGCTGTACGACGAAGACCCCGAAATCCTTGCCTACCTCGAGGAGTGGACCGCGCCCACCAAGGCCCATGTCCCCGACAGCCCGGGTAACTTCGACCCGATCCCGTCGGCCTATCTGCGCGGCTTGCCACAGATGCAGACCCAACACACCTGCATCCTGCTCGAGGATGTCGCCGCGACCTGCAACCTGCGCTGCCCGACCTGCTTCGCCGACTCGTCGCCAGACCTTCGCGACGTCGTCGCGGTCGGCGACGTGCTGGCCAACGTCGACCAGCGCCTGGCACGCGAGAACGGGCGCCTCGACGTGGTGATGCTCAGCGGCGGCGAACCAAGCCTGCATCCGCAGCTGCCCGAGCTGCTCGCCGAGCTGAGTTCGCGACCCATCACGCGAATCCTGTTGAACACCAATGGTTTGCGGATAGCGCAGGATGACGAGCTCCTCGACCTGCTCACCGAGTACCGCGAACGCGCCGAGGTGTACCTGCAATACGACGGGATATCGCCGGCCGCGCACCGCCACCACCGCGGCGGTGACCTGTCGCGGGTCAAGCACGCGGCGCTGCGGCGACTTTCCGAGCGTCAAATCTTCACCACCCTGGTGATGACGGCGGCGCTCGGCGTGAACGACGACGAGATC
Organism: Mycobacterium sp. E735; assembly: GCF_001666955.1. Taxonomy (NCBI): domain Bacteria; kingdom Bacillati; phylum Actinomycetota; class Actinomycetes; order Mycobacteriales; family Mycobacteriaceae; genus Mycobacterium; species Mycobacterium sp. E735. The sequence goes on from NZ_LZIX01000170.1 coordinate 1,253, forward strand.
GGCGGCGTCGTCAGGCTCGCGCTGGACACGCCGTACGTCGGAGGCGTCTGCATCCAGCCGCAATTCGCGTCCGGGCGTTCCGATCTCATCGACCCGGACAGGCGCCTCACCCATACCGGTGTGCTGAGGCGGTTGGGCCCGCAGACCGGCGACCTGATCACCTGGCGGGACCTGACCGCGCTGCCCTGCTCGCACCCGCATTGCTGTTCGGTCGGGTACGCGCTCCGTGACGACAGCGGGCAATGGCGTTCGCTGGTCGCCCTGATCGGCCACGACAACCTCAAAGACAAGCTCGGGTTGGTCGCCAACCGGATCGCCGACTCCGACATCCCCCGCGAGTTGCGCCTGGCGGTGCGGGAATCGCTGATGGGCTTGCTGTCGGAGCAGTCCTCGCTGTCACACCCGCAGATGTCGGACGTGTGGCGCATGATCTGCGAGAACTGCGATCTCGGCATGGCGACGTTGCTGACGGTGGCGTCCGCCGCGCTGCCCGGCCGGCGGCGCCAACTGCGGCGGATGCTGGGCGAGCGAGTCGTGCGCATCACGGTCAAACCGTTCATGGACATGTCGACGATGATCGAAGAGCGGCTGGTGCAGTGCTGCGTGCACGTCGGCACTCGTTCGTCGCAGGACCAGTGCGCGCCGTTCTGCGCGGTGCAGGCCTGGCCGCAACTCGCCGGCCAGCGCCTCTCGCTGGCCGCTCAACGCCTGCTGCCCGTGGTCGGTTAGCCGGTCGGCTCGGGGCCGTCCGAGAGCCCCGCGGCGGCGAGTTCCTCATCGGAGGGCAACCGCAGCGACACCAGGCCGGCGTAGGTATCCGGTTCGAGCTCCACCCGGTTGACCGTGACGTGCACCGGCACCCAGTCGTCGTGATTGCCGGGCATGCGCAACACCCGACTCGTGGCGCCGTGGGCGAATTCCTCCGTCATCGACGCCACCAAGTGCTGATCGTCCGGATGCACCTTCGGCTTGCCCGTCTCACTGCCCCGCCAGTCGTAGAAGGTGCAGGGCTCGTCCAGCCACTTCAGCAACGCCCAATTCTTCAGGTCGATCAGTGCCCGGTGCACGCCGGCCTGGGCCAGTCCGCTCAGGATCCGTTGCGCCAGATCGTCGGTCGACACCGCCGGGCCCTTGAGTTCTGCGCGCCAGTTGATCGCCCGCGCGACCAGATGGTCGCGGCCGTCGGGTCCCTCTTCCAATCCGGTCCGCGCGACGAAGCCGATCCGCATGGGGTTGCCCTGCCAGTCAGTGAGATCCCAAGTGCTGCAGATGGTTTGGTCGGGCTTGGCCTTGACGGCCATGGCGAGGACCTTGGTCTCGTTGGGATTGAGGTCCCGGGATGGGAGATCTTCTGCGAAGGCCCGGCCGAACGTGACCTCGACCTCCGGATTCTTTCCGCTGTTCACCAGCGACTCCCTGGTGTCGGTGGCGACGCCCTGGGTCAGATCCCACTTGAGCGGCCCCGGAATCGGCCGCTCCGGCGGTTCGACGTCGGCGGGCCCGGTCCACACGTGCACCCCGTGGATATAGCCGTCGGACATCACCACCGGTTCGGTGCGAATCACGCGGTCGCGCTTGGGTGTGATGCTGGTCAGGCTCTGTCCGGTCTGCACCGTCTCGGCGATCGCGGTCCGGACCGCGGACAGATAGGGACTGCGGCGCAAGAACGTGGTGATGGGCACGAGGTTCTTGAGTTGGCGCCCCTGCGCCACCACGGTGGGTTCACCCCCCAGCGTCTCCACGAGCAACCAGTCGTGGCCCATGCGGTGAGATTTTACGGCGGGGGCCCGACTCCTCGGGACCTCGGGCCTATAGGCAGGATTCGAATCGGCCGCAGAAAACGCTATCGTTCTCTGCGCCAACGCCTTCGGGCCGCAACGCCGATGCCGATGAAGTTGCCATGCCGCCGCGGCCTTTGATAGTTTGCTGCTGCGCCCGCGCAGCCGGCCGCCAACCGCTCACCGGTGAGCGTTCGTCCGACCGTGCGACAGCACGCGCCCGTTTCTTCAAGCAGCAGGAAATGCGCGCTCGGGACGGGTGTCACAGAGCAGATCCGCGGGGTCGACCGTCGAGGGGTCGGTCGTCATCCGCCGGGTTGCTCGGCGCGCGGCAACTGCGCCAGGACGAGTTCCAGCACCCGCACCGCGCCCGCCTTGTCGAGCGGGTCGTTGCCGTTGCCGCACTTGGGGGACTGCACGCAGGACGGACATCCCCGGGGGCACTCGCATGCCTCGATGGCGGCGGCTGTCGCACCCAGCCACGTGCCCACCTTGCGATAGCCGCGCTCGGCGAACCCGGCGCCGCCCGGATAGCCGTCGTACACGAAGACGCTGGGCAGGCCGGCCGGATCCGGTCCCACCGCGGTCGACAAGCCGCCGATGTCGCCGCGGTCGCAGCTGGCCACCAGCGGCAGCAGGCCGATCGCGGCGTGCTCGGCGGCATGCAACGATCCGGGGATCCTCGGTGCGTCAATACCCTTGCGCAGCAACGCTTCTTCGGTGATGGTGTACATCACCGCCGTGGTCGCCAGCGTCTGCTCCGGCATGTCCAGCTCGATGAAGTCGATCACCTCGCCGGAGAGCCGGCGGCGCAGGTAGCCCACCACCTGGTGGGTGACGGTGACCGGCACCAGACCCAGTGTGACGGGACCGTACTGCGCGCGTTCTCCGGTGCCGGTGACGGCGATGTCGGTGATTTCGCGGGCGAACGTGGCGTAACCGGGGTCCTCGGCGTGCACGAAGGCGATCGCGTCGTCGAAGTCCAGTGAGTCGACGACGTAGCTCTCCCCCTGATGCAGGTAGACGGCACCCGGGTGGACCGACGCCGGGGCCTGACCGACGCCCGTGCTGCCCAGCAACCGCCCGGTGTCGGCCTCCACGATCACGATCTGGCCGCCCGCCGAACCCCGGATGTCCACGGCGCCATGCGGTTCTAGGCCGGCCGCGGGAAAGTACTTGCCGTTGCGGCGACGCAGCAGGCCGTCGTCGAGCAGGCCCTCGGCCACCTCGATGGCGCCGAAGTCACGCACTTCCGCCTCCTCGAGCGGCATTTCGGTTGCGGCGCAGAGCAGTTGGGGTCCCAAGATGTAGGGGTTGGCGGGATCGATCACCACCCGTTCGACGGGCTTGCCCAGCAGCGCGGTGGGGTTGTGGACCAGGTAGGTGTCGAGCGGGTCGTCGCGGGCGATCAACACCACCAGCGCGCCCTGCCCGCGCCGGCCCGACCGGCCGGCCTGCTGCCAGAACGAGGCGACGGTCCCGGGGAACCCCCCGAGCACCACCGCGTCCAGTCCGGCGATGTCGACACCAAGCTCCAGGGCGTTCGTGGTGGCCAGCCCACGCAGCCGACCCTCGGCCAGGGCACGTTCCAGCGCGGTGCGGTCTTCGGCGAGGTAGCCGGCGCGATAGGAGGCCACCTTGCCGGAGAGCTCCGGGGCGATGTCGTCCAGCCGCGCCTGGGTGCCCAGCGCGGTCAGCTCCGCGGCGCGGCGCGAGCGCACGAACGTCAGCGTCTGCGCCCCCTCGGCGATCAGGTCGGCCATCACCCGCGCCGCCTCCGCGCCGGCGGAGCGGCGCACCGGTGCCCCGTTCTCGCCCAGCAGATCGGGCCGCAGCGCCGGTTCCCACAAGGCCACCGTCCGCGCGCCCTGCGGCGAGCCGTCCTCGACGACCTCCTCGACCGGATACCCGATGAGTTCGGCGGCCGTCGCGCCCGGCGCGTCCGTCGTGGCGCTCGCGAAGATCACCGTGGGCGCCGAGGAGTACCGCGCGCACAGTCGCAGCAACCGGCGCAGCACCATCGCCACGTTGGAGCCGAAAACCCCACGGTAGTAATGACATTCGTCAACGATCACGAATCGCAGGCCCCGCAGCAGCACCGCCCAGCGGGCATGGTTGCGCAGGATCGACACATGGATCATGTCCGGATTGGAAAACAACCATCGGGAGCGCTCGCGCGCGAAGCGCCGGACTTCCGGCGGGCTGTCGCCGTCGTAGGCGGTGGGCGCGACGTCATGGCACCGCGGGACGGCGCCCGCCAGCGTGTGGGCGGCCCGCAATTGGTCATGCCCCAGCGCCTTCGTCGGCGACAGGTACAGCACCCGGGCGCGCGGATCGGTGGCCAGCGCGTTGAGGACGGGAAGTTGGTAGGCCAGCGACT
>NZ_LZIX01000171.1:0-10509 GCF_001666955.1 Mycobacterium sp. E735
GCCGACGTATGGCTGATCGTGGCCCTGGCCATGGCCCCGCCGCTGCTGTTGGCGATGGCCGGCGCCCGGGTCTGGTCGGATCGGCCGGTGGCGGCGTTGTTGCTCGCGGCGGTCGCCGGTTCGTTGCTGGCCGTCTTCGCGGTGCTGATGAAAGGCGTCGTCGATATCCTCGAACACAACCCCGACCAGTTGTGGACCAGACCCGGGCGCCGGCCATCGCCAACAGCAGCGGCGGGGCCATGGCCAGGGCCACGATCAGCCATACGTCGGCCGCCGCGCGCTCCTGACCGCCCGCCGGCTGGCCGACCGCGATGACAACCACCAGCGCCGCGGTGAGCACCACCGCCCACAGCCATTCCGGGCGGGTGACCGGGTGGCGGCTCATCCGCGCATAGATCGGCAGCGCGAACAGCAGCGACGTCACCTGAAGCGACATCACCAACAGCACTGAGCCCTTGTCCAGGGCTGCGGCCAGCAAAACGTAGCTGGCGATGTCGCCGAGACCGCCCAGCAACCAACGCCTGTCGCGCAACAGCATGCCGAACAGCGCGAGGTGGCCGACGGGTTTGTCGGTGACCTCCTGCGCGGACCGCTGGCGGACCACGTTGCCGATCGCCGACGCCAGCGCGGCAAGGAGGGCAAGGATCGCCGCCATATCAGTGTTCGACACGGGTTACCTCCTCGCCTGGGCGTCGCTGCACGGATTTGCTCACCAATCTAGTCGGGCTGCGGCAAACCGCCCGTCGAGCATTCTCATAGCGGGAAAGCGGTGCCGGTGAGCTGCTCGGAAAGGTCCCACAGCGCCGCGGCGGTGCCCGCCCGCTTGGCCGGCCAGTTACGCCAGGTCGGCTGGGTGCGGCCATACAGACCGAAGCGCGGGCCGACGAAGGTGTCGCCGGGCAGATCCTGCGAGACCGCGTACAGCGTCTGCCTGGCCCCGAAATCGGCGTCGGTAGACACGATGCGGTCGACGGCCAACACCGCCGCGTCGCCCAGCTTGCGTCCGGAGTTGCCCTGCAGGTTCGTGTGCGACCAGCCGGGGTGGGCGGCCAGCGCGCGCAGTGGAGAGCCGACGGATTCCAGGCGCCGCTGCAGCTCCTTGGTGAACAGCAGGTTGGCCAGCTTCGACTGGCTGTAGGCCAGCCACGCCGAATACGGGCGGGAGCGCCAGTTCAGGTCCTTGAGGCTGACGTAGCCGAAGTGGTGCATCAGCGAGGACACCGTCACCACCCGGTCGGTCAGCTTGGGCAGCAACAGGTTGGTCAGCGCGAAATGGCCGAGGTGGTTGGTGCCGATCTGGCCCTCGAAGCCGTCGGCGGTCACCGCGTGTTTGGTGGCCATGATGCCGGCGTTGTTGACCAGCACGTCCACCGCCGTCATCTCGTCGGCGAAGCGCCGCACCGAGCCCAGGTCCTGCAGGTCGAGGTGGCGGACGTCGACGTCACCGCGCATCCGATCCGCGGCGGCCTTGCCCTTCTCGGTGTCGCGAACGGCCAGCACGACGCGGGCGCCGGCCCGGGCCAATTCGCGGGCGGTCACTTCCCCCAGTCCGGCGTTGGCGCCGGTGATCACGACGGTGCGTCCGGCGAAGGAGGGCAGGTCTGCTGCGGTCCAACCAGGCATGCAGCCCACCCTAACTACGTGATGCCTCCCACCCGAACGCCGCAGGTATCGTGCGTGGGATGGCCGGTGGAACTCCGACGCCGCGGATGTATTTAGGGGTCATCGTCAATCCGCTCGCGCGCAGGAATCGCGGCGCGCGCGGTGACCGCGTCGCCGAGCTGCGCCGCATCGTCGGTCCGTGGGGCGAGGTCCACGAAACCGCCTCGACCGAGGAGCTGGGCAAGACCCTGGACGGGCTCCACCCGCGGGTCACGCACCTCGTGGGCGACGGCGGCGACGGCGCGCTGCACTGGTTGATCAACGAAATCGAGCGCTGCGAAGCCGATCCGGAACGCTGGCCGACGTTCGTGCCGTCCAACGGCGGCAGCGTCAACGCCGTCGCGCGCAAGGCGCGGGTGCGCGGGCGGCCCGACGCCATCGTCCGCGCCCTGGTGGCAGCCGCCGAGGCGAACCGGCCCCCGCCCGAAATGCGTTTGGACACGCTGCAACTCGACGGCGAGACCGCGGACGGCGCGGCGTTTCATCGCCTGTGTTTCGGACTCGCCGCCGGCGGGGTCGGCAACCGGTTCTACGACATGTATTACGGAAAGCCCGACCACGGCCGTACAGAGGTCGCCCGGGTGATCGGCCGTTCGTTCCGCGATTACCTAGCGTCCAAGGTCGGCCGTTCGCGGGCGTCCAGTTACTCGTCGGTGCTGTTCACCCCAACGCGTGCCCGGGTCGTCATCGACGGCGAGGAGGTCCCGTCGCGGACGCACCGCGTGCTGCACGCGGGAGCGATCGACCTGCGGATCGGGGGACCGTTCCGGCTCTTCCCGAAGGCCGAGAATCCCGGCGCGCTGCATTTCCAGGCCGGCGAGATACGGCCCTCGCGGATCGTGGTCCAGCTGCCCGCGGCACTCACCAATGGCACGCTGCGGGGTCCCGGGGTTCGCGACGTGAACGGCCGCGAAATGACCATCGAGGCCGAGGGGGAGCCGCTCTCGCCGATCATCGACGGCGAACGCTTCGTCGGGATCACCCGGTTGGTGGCCCGGGCCGGCCCCCGCATCCGGGTTGCCCAGCCGAGCTGACTCCGTAGCTCAGTAGGTCAGCAGCGGCGAGACGGCTCCCGTGGCGCATCTCACTCGCCGCCGGGAATGCGAAGCTCGATATTGGGGTTGCTATGGCCTTTGCGGTGCGAATACGAAATGCACCCCGGATTCGGCCGAAGTCATCCCAGGAGAAATCATGATGCTGAGAAATACGTACCTCAGTATCCGCACGGATGCGACAAGGCCCGGGCGATAAATGCGCTGTTCAACCCATAAACGTGAATACTGAAGTCCGTAGATGCGGATCCCATGATCGTCGACGGTTGCCGGTAGTTAAGTCCATCCTGTGAGATTAATGTGCGGTCTCCGGAAATGCCTTGCACGCTTTGCTCAACATCCATCAACGGCGTTACATTGGGCGTTATCAATTGATCCGAAAAGTTCTTATCGCTCATAGTTGACCCGGAAGGGGGTGGCTCCTGCGATGGAGACGCTCATTGACCATCTGCACATGCGCGAAGCCCAAACACCCGACAAGACCCTCTTCCGCTTCGTCGACGACGAAGGCCGCGAGCTGGAGCACTACACCTATCGGAGCTTCTCCGAGCGGACGCGCGAGCTGGCCGCGTACCTGTCGACCGAAGCCGGGCTGCGGCCGGGCGATCGAGCGTTGCTCGTCTACCCGCCCGGCCTGGAGATGGTCGCGGCGTTCTACGCCTGCGCGCGGATCGGGGTGATCGCCGTGCCGGTCAGCCCGCCGCTGCCGATGTCGTTCGAGTCGGGTCTGGCCAAGCTCAGCTTCATCGCCCGCGACTGCCAGGCCAAGGCGGTGCTGTCGACCAAACAGTTCGAGTACGACTACCGCGTGCTGCTCAACCACCTTGACGGCGGCTCGCCGTGGGCGGAGACCCAGCGGCCCCCGGAGCTGCCCTGGTTCGGCACCGACGGCACGCAGGAGTTCGGCGGCGCCCACGTCCCCGACACCCCGGGGCCGGTGCTCTTCCTGCAGTACACCTCGGGCTCCACCAGCGACCCGAAGGGTGTGATCGTCAGCCACGCCAACGTCATCGCCAACGCCTCGGCCTTCACGCAGAGCGAGGTGCTGGTCACCTGGCTTCCCCAACACCACGACATGGGCCTGATCTCCGCCTACTTGTTCATCCCGCTGATCGGCGGCACCACGCACGCGATGTCGCCGCTGGACTTCCTCAAGCGGCCGTCGTCGTGGCTTCGGCTCATCAGCGACGTGCGCGCCACCCACACGCCGGTGCCCAACTTCGCCCTCGAGCTGTGCCTGCGCGAGGACAAGCTGCCCAGTTCCGAGCTCGCCGGGATCGACCTGAACAGCCTGGAGAGCATCGTCGTCGGCGCGGAACCGTTGCGCGCCAGCACGTTTGCGCGCTTCCGGCAGCGGTTCGCCCCCTGCGGCCTGGAACCCAACGCCCTTACCGGCGCGTACGGCATGGCCGAGAACACCCTGATCGTCTCGCTTCGCGGCCGCCAGACGCTGGCGCTGAACAAGCGTGCGCTGGAGAGGAACCTCGCGCGGGTCGAGAAGGCCCAGCCGGAGAACAGCAACCAGGCCCCGGTGGTCAGCTGCGGCAAGCCGATCGACGGCAACGTGGTCCGCATCGTCGACCCCGAGACCGGCGAGGCCCTCGGGGAGGGCCGGGTCGGCGAGGTCTGGCTGGATGGCCCGTCCAAGGGCGGCGGCTACTGGAACCGCCCCGACGTCACCGCGGAGGCGTTCGCGGCCCGCATCGCCGGCGACACCGAGCGCACCTACCTGCGAACCGGCGACCTCGGCTTCCTCTACGAGGGCGAGCTGTTCGTCTGCGGCCGCAGCAAGGACCTGATCATCGTACGCGGCGTCAACTGCTACCCCTCCGACATCGAGGGCATCGTGGAGCGGTCTGCCCCGCAGGTGCGCGGCGGCTGCGTGGCCGCGTTCGCGGTGGAGCGCGACGACCAGGAGGTGCTGGCCGTGGTGGCCGAGGTCCGTGACGCGGGAGCGCTGCCGGACGGCAAGGCGCTGGCGCGGGCCATCCGCCGGCATGGCCACATCGACCCGCACACCATCGTGTTCGTGCCGCCGCACAGCATCCCCAAGACCACCTCGGGCAAGATCCGGCGGTCCTCGACGCGTCAGCTTTGGCTGGACGGCGAGCTGCCCGTCCTGGCGAGCTACACGCACCAGGCCCACGAATGGGCGCAGACCGACCCGGGCCCGCTGGACCGGTTCCGCAACCTGATCGAGAGCTACGACCTCACCGGCGAAGAGGACTGCTCCTTCGCGGACCTCGGCATCGACTCGCTGGCGCTCGCCGAGCTGCGCGCCGACCTGCAGGCCCTGCTGGAAGAGCATGGCGCGGGGGAGCTGGTCGAGGAGGTCAACACGCGCCTGCTCCAGCGGCTCACGGTGGCCGAATTCTTCCGCCTGATGCGGCAATTCGGCGAGGGGTCCGGGCAGCCGCTCGATGCGCTGCGTCAGGCGCTGGACCAGATTTCGACCGAGTACGAGGCCTACGAGTTCGCGCGGATGCGGGCCGACGCCCAGCTGCCCCTGCCGGCGTTGCCGCCGGCGCGGTCGGGGGCGCCCGGCGACATCCTGCTGACGGGCGCGACCGGCTTCCTGGGGCCGTTCCTGGTCGCCAGCCTGCTCGGCCGGACGTCCCTCACGGTCCACGCGCTGATCCGCGCCACGGATCCCGCGCACGGGCTGGACCGGATCGTCGCGTCCCTGCGCCGGGCCCGGCTGTGGACGCCGGCCCTCGAAGCCGAGGTCCGGGCGCGGGTGCGCGTGGTCTGCGGCGACCTCGCCGAGCCGCAGCTCGGCATCGGCGAGGAGGGGTTCCGGCGCCTGGCCGAGAGCGTCGACGCCATCCTGCACAACGGCGCCCTGGTCAACTACGTTCGGACCTACGACGCCCTGCGCCCGGCCAATGTGATCGGGACGCACGAGCTGCTGCGGCTGGCGATGACGGCGCACCGCAAGACCTTCCACCTGGTCTCGAGCACCTTCATCTACGGGTGGAGCGTCAAGCCGGTGGTCGGGGAGTCCGACGCCAACCTGGAGATGAACGCCCTGGACTTCGGCTACTCGCAGACCAAGTGGGTGGCCGAGCAGCTGGCCTTCGCCGCCCAGCGGCAGGGGCTCGACGTGCGCATCTTCCGGCCCTCGCTGATCTCGCCGACCAGCGCGGGCTTCGGCAGCGGCGACGACATCCTGGTGCGCACCGTGGCGTTCATGATCGAACACGGCATCGCCGCCAACGCGCTCAACCAGCTCAGCCTGCTGCCGGCGGATCTGATCGCCGACCACATCGTCGCGCTGATGGACCTGCCGGCAGACGAGGGCACCGTGTTCAACATGACCGCGGACGACTACTACAACCTGATGGACATCACCCGCGTCCTCTCCGAGCGCTACGGCTATCGCTTCGACTACCACGACATCCCCGAATTCGCCGCCGAGATGAACCGCCGCTGCACGACGCGGGACCCGATCTACCCGCTGGTCGACTTCCTCACCCGGTCGGCCGACAAGATCGCGGCGATGCGGGACAAGCGCTACGGCAACTCCCAATACCGGAGTGCGCGTGCGCTGGCCTCGGTCGGCCTGCGTGAGCCGTCGCTCACCGACACGGTCGAGAATCTCGTCCGGTTCTTGCGCAGTGAGCGCCTGATCACCGAGGCTGAGGCCGAGGCGCAACGCAGCGCCTAGTTTCCCAAGGGGGTTCTTCCATGTTCACCGTCGACGACCAGGCGACGGGCCCGCATGACGCCTCGCTCGACCACGAGCGGATCGTCCTGCAGGCGCGCGACGTCGAGTTCGACTGGGCGACGCTGCCGTTCTACTACGTGCCCAACGAGCCCTTCACCACCCATTTCTGCAACGTGCTGCACCTGCTGCTGCCCGCAGGCGAGGAGTTCATCGTCGACGCGTTCAAGAACGCGTTGCCGCTGATCAAGGACGACCAGCTGCGGCTGGACGTGCAGGGCTTCATCAGCCAGGAGGCCATGCACTCCCAGGCCCATTCCGGGGTGCTGGATCACTTCGCGGCCAAGGGCGTCGACGTCACGCCGTTCACCGACCAGATGGCCTGGCTCTTCTCCCAGCTCATCGGGGACCGGCCCGGGTGGGGTTGGCGGCGACGGCAGAGCTGGCTGCTCGAGCGGGTGTCGATGGTGGCCGCGCTCGAGCACTACACCGCCATCCTGGGCGAGTGGATCCTGGACACCCCGCAGCACGACGCCTTCGGCACCGACCCGGTGATGCTCGACCTGCTGCGCTGGCACGGGGCCGAAGAGGTCGAACACAAGGCGGTCGCGTTCGACACCATGAAGCACCTGCGCGGCGGCTACTGGCGCCAGGTGCGCACCCAGCTGCTGATCACGCCGGCGCTGCTGTGGCTGTTCGTCCGCGGCGTGCGGTTCATGTACTCGGTCGACCCGTACCTGCCGCCGGGCACCAAACCCCGCTGGCGCGACTACTTCAGCGCGGCGCGCCGCGGCCTGGTGCCCGGGCCGTTCCAGTTCCTGCGGGTCATCGGCGCCTATTACACGCCGAGTTTCCACCCGTCCAAGCTCGGCGGGGTGGGCCGCGCGGTCGACTACCTGGCCCGCTCGCCCGCGGCCCGCGCGGCGCACTGAGCGTCGGGGGCACACGAATGACTCAGTCCAACACTGTGATCGCGTCCGACGGCGTGTCGCTGGCCGTCCACGCCCACTCGCCGATCGACCCGGGGCGCCCGACGATTCTGGCGATCCACGGCTACCCCGACAACCACCACGTGTGGGACGGCGTCGCCGACGCCCTGGGTGGGCGCTACAACTTCGTGGCCTTCGACGTCCGGGGCGCCGGCGATTCGTCCACGCCGGCGAGGCGCGCGGCATACCGCCTGCCGCAACTGATTTCGGACATCGGCGCGGTGATAGACAGCCTCGGGGTGGACGAGGTCCACCTGATCGCCCACGACTGGGGTTCCATCCAGGCCTGGGCCGCGGTCACCGACGAGTCGGTGATGGGCAAGGTCGCCTCGTTCACGTCGATCTCCGGTCCGCACCTGAACTATGCGGGCAAGTTCCTGCGGTCCGCCCGCTCACCCCGCGGCGTGTTCGACGTCCTCAAGCAGGCGCTCGCCTCCACCTACATCTGGTTCTTTCTGTGCCCGGGCGTGCCGGAGTTGGCGATCTGGTCCCGGGCGACCGTTGCGGTCTTCGCGGCGGTCGAACTGATCGGCCGGCCTCGCCGGGCCGGGCGGCGGCGCGCGGCGACCACCCGGTCGACCCGCGACTACGTCAACGGGCTGAACCTGTACCGCGCCAACATGCCCGGGCCGTTCCTGGCGCCCGGGAAGGAGCTGCCGCAGACCAAGGTCCCCGTGCAGGTGTTGGTGGCGCGCTGGGACTACTTCGTCTCGCCGCCCCTGCAGCGGTTCACCGGCTCGATACCGCCCAACGGCAGGGTCGTCGACATCGAGGGCGGGCACTGGGTGGTGTCCTCCCATCCCGAGGTCATCGCCCGGCTCACGAGCGAATGGGTCGATCAGAACACCATTGGTCAGACGTAGGACTTGTTGTGGCACAGACGATTTGGGGCAGCAGACCCGCCGACTTGTACGGTCGTCGCAAGCGCGACCGCCTCTACACGGCGTTGTGGGGAGTGGGCACCCTCTTCGGGGGCTTGGCGTCGGCGTCGCGCTGGGACCCCTCGCGGGTGGTGCCGGTGCGGCGGACCACCACCGCGGTGGTCACCGAGCGCGAACTCCTCACGCCCGACGTCGTCGCGCTGACGCTGGGTGACGCGCAGGGTGGATTGCTGCCGTCGTGGACTCCCGGCGCGCACATCGACATTCGGCTGGCGTCGGGCCGCCGACGCCAGTACTCACTGTGCGGTCCGCCCGGGCGGCGCACCGACTACCGGATCGCGGTACGCCGGATCGCCGACGGTGGCGGGGGCTCGATCGAAATGCACGACACCTTCGACGTGGGCGACACCATCGAATTCGAGGGGCCCCGCAACGCGTTCTATCTGGTCACCGACGAGCGCGAGGTGCTGTTCGTGATCGGCGGCATCGGCGTGACTCCGATCCTGCCCATGATCTCACTCGCCCAGCAGCGCGGAATCGATTGGCGTGCCGTGTATGCCGGCCGCAGCCGGGAGTACATGCCGCTGCTCGACGAGGTATTGGCGGTGGCGCCCGACCGGGTCAGCGTGTGGGCCGACGACGAGCGTGGCCGCATTCCCGACGCCTCCGAACTGCTCGCCGATGCCGGGCCGTCGACGGCCGTTTACGTGTGCGGCCCGACCGCGATGCTGGAGTCGGTGCGCACGATGCGCGACCAACACGCCGACGCGCCACTGCATTACGAGCGGTTCGGGCCGCCGCCCGTCGTCGACGGCGTCCCCTTCGAGCTGGAGCTTGCCCGTTCACGGCGCGTGCTGAGCGTGCCTGCGAACCGGTCGGCGCTGGACGTCATGCTGGACGGCGACCCGACGACCGCGTACTCCTGCCAGCAAGGCTTCTGCGGCACCTGCAAGGTGAAAGTGCTTGCCGGGGAGGTCGATCGCCGCGGCCGCGCCGCGGAGGGCGACGGCGAAATGCTGGTCTGCGTCTCGCGGGCCAACGGCGGTCGCCTGGTGATCGACGCCTAGGGGTGGTGCGCCGGGTAGGCGTGCACCAGGGCGCTGTCGAGCCGCGGCACGGCGTGGGTCAGCTGGTGCTCGGCGTCGTGGGCGATGCGGTGCGCGTCCTGAAGGCTGATGCCGGGGTCGATGTCGAGTTCGGCATCGGCGTGCAGGCGGTGCCCGATCCAGCGCATCCGGATGCTGCGCACGCTGCGGACGCCGGGGCGGGCGGCCAGCGTCGCTTCCGCCGTGTCGACGAGCGCGGGGTCCACCGCGTCCATGAGCCGGCGGAAGATGTCGCGCACGGCACCGCGCAGCACCGCCAGGATCGCCACCGTGATGATCAGGCCGACGATCGGATCGGCCAGCGGGTAGCCGAGCGCGACGCCGGCCGCCCCGAAAAGCACTGCGAGCGAGGTGAATCCGTCGGTGCGAGCGTGCAGGCCGTCGGCGACGAGGGCGGCCGAGCCGATCCGGCGGCCGGTGCGGATCCGGTAGACGGCGACGATCTCGTTGCCCGCGAAGCCGATGAGCCCGGCGGCGGCGACCCAACCCACGTGGCCGATGGCGACGGGGTGAATCAGCCGCAGGACGGCCTCGTAGCCGGCGACGATCGCCGACAGCGTGGACACCGCCCTGGAATCCAGCGCGATCGGCATCCGGGCGGTCAAGATCAGCCTCGTCGGACTGGGCGCTACCGCGGCCGTGCAGGTGGTGATCGCCGTCCTGTCGGGATCGATCGCGCTGCTCGCCGACACCATCCACAACTTCTCGGACGCGCTCACCGCCGTCCCGCTCTGGATCGCGTTCTCGTTGTGCCGCCGCGCGCCGACCCGCCGCTACACCTACGGCTACGGCCGCGCCGAGGACATCGCCGGCTTGTTCGTCATCGGCATGATCACGCTGTCGGCGATCGTCGCCGGCTACGAGGCCGTCCTGCGGCTGATTCACCCCGTCGCCATCGGCCACGTGGGTTGGGTCGCCGCCGCCGGGCTCATCGGCTTCGCGGGCAACGAGATCGTCGCCGTCTACCGGATCCGCACCGGCCGCCGGATCGGCTCGGCCGCCCTCGTCGCCGACGGCCTGCACGCTCGCACCGACGGATTCACCTCGCTCGCAGTGCTTTTCGGGGCGGCCGGCGTCGCGCTCGGCTACCCGCTGGCCGATCCGATCGTCGGCCTGATCATCACGGTGGCGATCCTGGCGGTGCTGCGCGGTGCC
>NZ_LZIX01000172.1:0-8308 GCF_001666955.1 Mycobacterium sp. E735
GCCTCTGATGCTTGGCGGGCGAGGCGGTGCCATGCACCTCGGCCCCGGCGGCCTTCGCGAACTGGACGGCCGCGATGCCCACGCCGCCGGCCGCGGCATGCACCAGCACCCGTTCGCCGGCGCGCAGCGAGCCGTACCCGTGCAGGGCGGCCCACGCGGTCGCGTAGTTGACCGGGACCGCGGCGCCCTGTTCGAAGCCCATCGCGGCCGTCCAGTTCGCGAAGGCCGCCGGGGCCGAGGTGCATGGCACCGCCTCGCCCGCCAAGCATCAGAGGCTGGCCGAACTGGGGGTGGACCGAGCGATCGATTACCGCCGCGACGGCTGGTGGGAGGGCCTGCAACCGTACGACCTGGTGCTCGATGCGCTGGGTGGCACGTCATTGCGGCGGTCCTATGCGCTGTTGCGACCGGGCGGAAGGCTTGTGGGCTACGGGGTTTCGAATCTGCAGCACGGTGAGAAGCGCTCGCTGCGGGCGGCGGCCCCGCACGCGCTGGCGATGCTGCGCGGGTTCAACCTGATCGACCAACTCTCGGAGTCCAAGGCCGTGATCGGCCTCAACATGCTGAGGCTGTGGGACGACCGCGGCACGCTCGAGCCGTGGATCACCCCGCTGACGGAGGCGCTCGAGGACGGGACCATCGCTCCGATCGTCCACGCGGCGGTGCCCTTCGACGAAGCGCCGGAGGCGCACCGCATTCTCGCGGCGCGCGAGAACGTCGGCAAAGTGGTCCTGGTTCCGTGAGTTTTTAGCGGCGCCGCAGTGGTTATCTATCCTGCATGGCTGTCACCGAATCCCGCGAGGTCGTCATCGAAGCGACACCGGATGAGATCCTGGATGTGCTGTTCGACATCGAATCCCTGCCCGAGTGGTCCTCGGTTCACCAAAAGGTGGAGGTTCTCGAGCGCGACGATCAGGGCCACCCCACCAGGTCGAAGCAGGTGGTCAAGCTCGTCGGGGTCAGCGACGAACAGGAGCTGGCGTACACCGTTCACGACGACGGGGTGAGCTGGACCCTGGTCCGCGCCAAACAGCAACGCGCGCAGGACGGCCGCTACACGCTGACGCCCGACGGTGACTCCACCCGGGTGAGCTTCGATTTGACCGTCGACCTGTTGATGCCGGTGCCCGGGTTCCTGATCAAGCGCGGGTCCAAGAGCCTGATGGACACCGCCACGAAGGGGCTGCGTAAGCGGGTGCTCGACAAGAAGCGCGACTCCTAACGGCGCTCTGGCCCTACCGGACGGCCGCCCCGCGGTCCACACTGTCCCTTATGAAATCGCCGACCCCGCGCGGCCCTCGCAGGATCGCACCGATCATCGGCGGGCTGGCGATCATCGCCGCGCTGGCCGGCTGCGGCGGCCACGGCGACACCCATATGACCGCGCCGTCGACGCCCAAGGTGACGACCCTCGGGCGCACCGTCGCGGCCGCGCCCGCCGGGGCCCCGTTGACCATCAGCAGCCCGGCGTTCGGTGACGGCGCCCCGATCCCCGTGCAGTACACGTGCAAAGGGGCCAACATCGCGCCGCCGCTGACGTGGTCGTCGCCGCTGGGGGCGGCGCTCGTGGTCGACGACCCGGACGCCGTCAACGGGCTGTACGTGCACTGGGTCGTGACCGGCATCGCCCCGGGTCCCGGTAGCACCACCGACGGTCAGACGCCGGCCGGCGCGACCACGCTGCCGAACTCGGCCGGACAGCCCGCGTACAAGGGCCCGTGCCCGCCGGCGGGAACCGGCACGCACCACTACCGGTTCACCCTTTACCAGCTGCCCAACGACTACCAGCTTCCCGGTGGCCTCGCGGGCGTGCAGGCGGCGCAAACGATCGGTGGCGCCGCCACCGCCCAGGCGCAGCTGACCGGAACGTTCGCGGGCTGAGCGTCAGGCCATGTCGTCGAGCGCTTGATAGCCCGCGTTGTAGCCGGGGGTGAACGTGATGCCCGGCCCGCCATGGCATCCCGCGCCGCCGAGGTAGAGACCGTCGATGGGGATCGGGAAGTCGAGGAAGCCCTTGGGGCCCGGCCTGTTCGGGCCCATCAAGTCCGGATGCAGCAGACCGTGGCAGAAGTCGCCGTCGGGCGCGCCGAACATCGTGTTCATGTGGTAGGGCGCGAACGTGATGTGGCGGATCACGATGTCCTTGAAGTTCGGGGCCAGCCGGGTGATCTTGTCGATAACGCGTTGGGCCATCACATTTTTGAGGTGCCCATGCTGATCGCGGCTGACTTCGACCGGGAAGGCGTACGCGTAGGCGCTGGCGGCGTGCTTACCCGGCGGCGCCATGCCCGGATCGTGCACGGACGGTATCTGCATTCCCATCGACGGGTTGTCCGGGACGATGCCCCGGCGGCAGTTCTCCCAGTGCAGCTGTTGTTCTTCTGGATCGCCGAAGATCCCGACCGATTGCTGCATGCCTTCTTCGTTCAAGAACTCATACGGTGCGGCGAACTCGGGCAGTCCGTCGAGGGCGAAGTGGATCTGCACGAACGAGGCCCGGTGATCACGGCCCGACAGCCGCGAGACCAGCTCCGGCGGAACGTGTTCGGAGTCGATGAGCTCGGTCAGCGTGACGTCGGGCGCGAGGTTGGAAACCACGATGGGGGCAGTGATGGTGGAGCCGTCGCGTAACCGCACCCCGGTCACGGCGCCGTGGTCGACGAGTATCTGCTCGACCTTGGCGCGATAGCGGATCTCTCCGCCGTGGGAGACGAACAGCTCACGCAGGTGTTCGGTGAGCGCGCCGATGCCGCCCTTGAGCTTTGTCATCATCGCGGTGGCATCGTCGGGCACGGCCAGCGCGAACGCGAGGCAGGTCGCGCTGCCCGGTGTGTAGGGCCCACGATAGGTGGAGTTCACGGCCAGGAATGCGAGCATCCCCCGCATGACCGCGTGCCTGTCCTTGTCCGGCAGGTAGCGGTCGATGACGTCCATCGCCGACCCGAACAGCATTTCGTGAATTGCCCGGCGCTCCGCGTCGTTGGCCGCGCAGGCATACATCTCGTCGAGGGTCTTGGGTGGCGTGCGGACGTCGAAGCGGCCCAACGCCTTTGCCGGTCCCTGGCTCCACCCGATCAATTCCGCCATGCCGGTGACGGCTTCGATTCCGTGCTTGTCGCCCAGGTGCGTCATCAATTGCATCGGGTCGCGGTAGAAGATCATCGGTTCCTCGCCGTTGTCACCGATGTTGGTGGACATCACCTCCGGCTCCACCGTCGGCAGGGTGTCCAGCCCCAGGTCCTTGGTGATCTGGCTCGCGGTGGGGAACTGCACCGACCCGGCGATCTCGTAGCGGAACCCGTCGATCAGTTCGACGGTGGCCGCCATGCCGCCGGCATAGGTGTTGGCTTCCAGGCACAGGGTGCGCAGGCCCGCGCGCTGCAGCACCGCCGCCGCGGTCAATCCGTTGTGGCCCGCTCCCACGACGATCGCGTCATAGTCCGGCATGGCTTCCTCCCTCGGGTCGGCGCGTGACAACAATATGTCAGTACTGACATAATTGGAAGATGTCAGCACTGACCAGTTCAGGCCGGCTGGGCTACCATCTCGATGGGATGAGCGCGCCGACGAACCGCCACGAGCTACGCCGACGATCGACACACGAGGCGCTGCGCCAGGCGGCCTTGAAAAGCTTTGCCCGCAAGGGGTTTGCCAACGTCACCGTGACCGAGCTGGCCAGGGAAGCGGGCGTCACCGAACGCACCTTCTTTCGCCACTTCCCCACCAAGGAGGCGGTGCTCTTCCAGGACTACGAGACGCAGCTGGAATGGCTGGCGGAAGCGCTCGCCGGCCGCCCCACCTCCGAGTCACTCTTCGATGCCGTGCTGGCGAGCGTCGCGGCTTTCCCGCACGACCTCGAAGTGGTCCGCCAGGCCGCGACGGCCCGTGCGGAGCTGATCAGCGCGGAGCGCATCGCCGGTCATCTGCGCGTCGTGCAGGCGTCGTTCGCGCACGTGCTGACCGACTTCGTCAAGGGCCGCAACCCGGGAGTGGCGAACATCGATCTGCTCGCCGAGGTCACGGGCTCGGCCCTGGCCGCCGCCCTCGTTGTGGCGGTGGAGAATTGGGGCCGCAACGGCTGCACCGGGGAGCTCGGCGAGCTGGTGGCGTCCAGCCTGGATCTCCTGCGGTCGGGTCTGGCGCCGCTCGCGTGATTCGTTGAGTGTGCGCCCACGGTGTCGACACGCCGAGAATCGCCGCCGTGAGCGCACACTCAAACGTCCTGCGCGCTCTCGACGGCGGCCTCGACGAAGCGGCGCAGCACGGCGTTGCGGGCGCGCGGCAGAAACGCCACGGCGACCGGACTCTGCGGGGCCCCGCGCAGCGCGACGAACCGGACGCCCGGGTGGATGTTGCGGCGGACGGCGACGTCGGGGATCACGCCGATGCCGCGATCGGCCGCGACGGACTCGAGCCACTCGTCGAAATTGGCCGTCTCCACGATGGTTTCCGGTCCCTCCCCCGACGGCCACGACCACGGCCCGGTGGTCCCGCTGGCGGTGTTGACGACCAACGGCCACCGCGGGACCTCGGCCCAGTCCAGCTCCGACCGGGACGCCAGCGGCGAATGCACCGAGCACACGGCCACCCGGTTCTCGTCGAACAGGTGCACCACCCGCACGGCGGTCGACGTCACCTGTCCGCGGACCACGGCGACGTCGACCCGGCCCTGCTGCACGGCGCCCAGCGCATCGTCGGTGCGGACCAGCCTGACCGTCGTGCCGGTGGCCCGCTCGAAACGGGCGACCGTCTCCTGCGCCCACGGGTCGGGCAACAACCAGCTGAATCCGAGGCCGATGCTGGCCTGCCGGCGCACGGCGCCGAACGCCCGCTCCAGTTCAGCGAGCACCCGTTCGACATGCTCGAGGAAGGTCCGTCCGGCCCGGGTCGTCTCCACGTGCCGCGAAGTGCGGTCCACGAGCGTCACGCCGAGCGCGTCCTCGAGCTGCCGGATGGTCCGGCTGAGCGCCGGCTGAGTGATGCGCAGTTCGTCGGCGGCCCGGGTGAACGACGCGAGTCGCGCCACCGCCTCAAACGCCCGGAGGTGGCGCAATTCGACTCGGCCACCTTCCATTGCGCCCATGCCCGACAAGCATAGATCGATTACAGCAGGCATTTCACACCCGATCCGGGCGAACCTAACGTCGTAGCCAGGACACAGATCGTAAGGAGCCACCATGCCGCTGCTGTACATCGACCTCATCGCGGGCCGCACGCCATCGGAAATGCGGGCGTTGCTCGACGCGGTGCACGAATCCGTCGTCGAGGCCTTCGGGGTGCCGCCGCGCGACCGTTACCAGGTGGTGCGCAGCCATCCCGCCCACGAAATCATCGCCCTGGACACCGGTCTCGGCATCACCCGGTCGGCGCACCAGGTGATCGTCCACATGGTGAGCCGGCGGCGCACACGGGCGATGAAGGAGAAGTTCTACCAACTGCTGGCCACCCACCTGGCGGAGCGGTGCGGGCTCGACCCGGCCGACCTGATCGTCTCGATCACCGAAAACGGCGACGAAGACTGGTCTTTCGGCCACGGCCGGGCGCAATTTCTCACCGGGGAGCTGACATGAGCCTCGACACCCGACTCACGAAATTCTTCGGCATCCAGCACCCCGTCGTGCTCGCCCCGATGGCGATGATCTCCGGGGGGCGGCTGGCGGCGGCCGTGACGTCGGCCGGCGGCCTCGGCCTGATCGGCGGCGGCTACGGCGACGCGGCATGGCTGCGGCGCGAATTCGACCGCGCCGACGGGGCAACCGTCGGCTGCGGCTTCATCACGTGGAGCCTGGCCGGCGAACCCGCGCTGCTCGACGCGGCCCTGGAGCGCCGGCCCGCCGCGATCATGCTGTCGTTCGGTGAGCTGCAGCCGTTCGCTGAGCGGATTCGCGCCGCCGGCGTCCCGCTGATCGCGCAGGCGCAAACCCTCGACCACGCGCGCCTGGCCCTGGACGCCGGCGCCGATGTCGTGGTGGCCCAGGGCGGCGAGGCGGGCGGGCACGGGATGAGCGCCCGATCCACCTTCACGCTGGTGCCCGACGTCGTCGACCTGGCCGCCGATCGTTCACCCGGCACGCCGGTGCTGGCGGCGGGCGGGGTCACCGACGGGCGGGGCCTGGCCGCCGCGCTCGCGCTCGGCGCCGACGGGGCGCTGGTGGGCACCCGATTCTGGGCGACGCCGGAGGCGCTGGTGTCGCCCCGCGCGCACGAGCGGGCGCTGACGGCCTCCGGTGACGACACCGTTCGCACGCGCGCCTATGACCTTGTGCGACGGCTGGATTGGCCGGCAGAATACAACGCTCGGGCGCTCGGCAACGCGTTCCTCGACACGTGGCACGGCAACCAGGACGGGCTGGCGGCGTCGCTGCAGGAGGCGGTGGCCGACTACGAAAAAGCCGTCGCGGCTGAGGATTTCGATACCGCCGCCATTCTCGTCGGCGAAGGGGTGGGGCTGCTGCGGCAAGTCCGGCCCGCGGCCGACATCGTGGCCGACATGGTCGACCACGCCGCCCGGATCCTCAACCGGCCGGCCTCAGTACAGCGGTGACCAGTCCGACGTCCGCAGCAGGCGGCTTTCCCACTGGTCGCGGTATTTCAGCGCCTCGACCATATAGCTGCCGGGCCGCCGGTGCTCGGGCGCGGTCTCGGCCGTCAGCAGGTGGACCAGCGCGGCATAGTTGTTGAAGTTCTCGATCTTCTGCCACAGCATCGCTTCTCGTCGGCGGTAACTGCCGTGCGCCACCTGAAAGCACGCTTGGATATCGAGGATCCGCATTTCTTTTGGGGCTTTGGACAGCAGCCGGTAATAGATCTCGTCCCACATCCTGATGTAGTCGTCGAGCGCGGCGTCGGGCCAGCCGGTGTCTTCCATGAACAGGCTCAGTTGGTGGGTCGCACCGTCGGTGGGCACCGTCGAGAGGTCGACGGTTTGCAACGGCGACCAATCGACGGGAAGCAGAAGCTTTCCGGTCACCTCGTGGCGCAGCTTGTCCAGTTCGCGCATCCACGGGCGCAGGTCGCCGCTTTGTGTCCTGCGCGCAAGCCTTTCCCAGGCCGCGCCGTCGACGATGCCGGTGATGGTGACAACGTTGTAGGACAGGCCGGAGCCGTGGGCGTGGTTGGTGTACCAGAGCAGCCGCGCGTCGTCCCCCGCGGCCAGGGTGGGCATCCAGCCTTCGCGGTATGCCGCCTCGAATTCGTCCTGCCGCGCGCCGACCACCCGGTGGGTCTCGTGGAGGAACAGCATCGAAACTCCTTGCCTTCAGGGCTGATCGGCGATCAGCGCGGCGAGCTGGCGGCGGCTGACCTTGCCGGTCGAGCTATAGGGGATGTCGTCGACGAGCGCCAGCCGCTCGGGCAGCTTGAAGTAGGCGATCGACTCGCGACAGTGCGATCGCAGGTCTTCCAGGGTCACCGGGGCGCAGGCCACCACCGCAGCTCCCACGCGCTGGCCCAGCTCGTCGTCGGCGATACCGGCGACCGCGACATCCCGCACCGCGGGGTGGGAACGCAGCGCTTCCTCCACCTCGACCGGCCCGAACTTCTCTCCCCCGCGGTTGATGGTGTCGCTGAGCCGTCCGCAGGGGAAGAGGTAGCCGTCGGAGTCCCGGCGGGCGAGGTCACCGGTGCGCAGCCACCCGGCGGTGACGTTCTGGGTGGTGTTCACCCACAGCTCACCGATCGTTCCGACCCCGACGTCATCGCCGGTCTCGGGATCCACGACCCGCACCTCGACCCCGGGCAGCGGACGGCCGACGGATCCCGCGCGGGCGGGGTCGCGGTGGTCGGCGGGCAGCAGCGTCGTGTATGCGCCGAGGGTCTCGGTCTGGCCGAATACGTTGGCGAAGGCCACGTGTGGCAACGCGTCCATCGCCCGGCGCACCAACGCGATGGGCGCGGCGGCGGCCCCGTAGGCGATGGCGACCAAGGACGACAAGTCGGCGTAGGGGAAGCCGGGATGGTCGAGGATGCGCTGCAGCATGGCGGGAACCAGGAACGTGGTGGTCACCCGGTGTTCCGACACCAGGCGTAGCCACTCGCCGGCGTCGAATCGCGGCTGCACGACCGACGTGTTGCCGGAGTAGAGGCTGCCGAGCGTGCCCAGCGAGCCCCCGACGTGGAAGAACGGGACGCACATCATCCCCACCGAGGGTTTGGCGTCCGCCCTGAAGGGTGGCGCCATTCCCCCGATCCGCCTTGCCAACTGCCTGCCGCTGATGCCGACCGCCTTCGGCAATCCCGTTGTTCCGCTGGTGAATAGCACCAGGGCGTCGCGGTCATCGCTGCCGGCGGGCGCTGCCGCATCGGCGCC